>JBBRLC010000197.1:0-4022 GCA_038231595.1 Candidatus Nanopelagicales bacterium
GATCGGGATGCCAGCGCGGTCCTTCGACGATGTGTTGGTGTTTCTCCTTGCGGACGCGAATTCGTTTCCAACAGAGCAGTACGTCGCGACGTCACACGATGCGCTCGCTGGCCTCACCGTGTTAGGGGGCGTGGTCGCCCCCTCCAGAATCTCGGGCGAGACGAGGCTCCTCGTCGACGGTCGGGTCCATGAACGCGGTGCCGTCGGACTCGTCCTCGGTGGTGACATACACGTCGACATGTTGACCGCACAAGGGGCGATGCCCATCGGCGACCCGATGACAGTGACGTCGACGGATGGTCCGCTCATCACGAGTCTGGCGGGTAGGCCAGCGGCGTCGGTGCTCGCCGAAGTGGTCCGCTCGCTGCCGAGAGAGCAGCAGGCGGTTGCCCTTGACGGTCTGCACCTCGGAATCGCACTGGACGAGTATGTCGATGCCCACGGTCCCGGGGGGTTTGCCATCCGCGGAGTCGAAGCGGTACCGGCCCATCAGCAAGGCGCATTGCAAGTAGATGGAGAGGTACGCACCGGACAGACTGTGCGTTTTCACCTTCGTGACGCCGAATCAGCCCACGAGGAACTTCAGCTCACCCTGGATCGCTACCGCGAATTGACCGCGTCCAGCATCGCCGGGGTGTTCATGGTCAGCGATGTTGGCCGCGGAGAGGGTTTCTTCGATTCTCGCGATCACGACATCACGACCGTCGCCGATCGGCTGCGGACCCAGGCCGTTGCAGGCCTTGTCTCGCAAGGACAAATCGCCCCCGCCAATGGACGCAGTCGTTTGCACACGTACGCCACAACGATGGCTGTCTTTCCCACCTCGACGTGGGTCACCGATCACATTGAGGATGGCTCGGTGCTGTGACTGGGGTCCTTGCGCTCGACGTAGGCGGCACGAAGATGGCCGGCGGGATCGTCGAACGCGATGGCACGGTCGCGATCAGCAGGATCGTTGCAACACCCCCAGGTGGCAGTGCCGACGAATTGTGGCGTACGGCAGCTGACCTACTCGACGACGTCAAAGCCCACTACGCAAGCGACGTCACTGGAATCGGGATCGGTTGCGGTGGTCCGATGGTGTGGCCGCAAGGTCTGGTGTCACCGTTGAACATCCCCGGCTGGCGAAACTTCCCGTTGTTGGAACGAGCACGCGAGCGGTACGCCGCAAACGGTGACGCTCGAATCCACAACGACGCCGTTTGCGTGGCGCTCGCTGAGAGTCGCTTCGGTGCATCACGCGGCCACTCCACCAGCCTCGGCATGGTCGTCTCGACCGGCGTTGGCGGCGGAATCATCGCTGACGGTCGCGTTGTCAACGGAGTGAGCGGAAACGCGGGGCACATCGGTCACGTTGTTGTCGACCCCGACGGTCCGCAGTGCGCATGTGGAGGGCGAGGTTGCCTGGAAGCGATTGCGTGTGGGCCAGCACTTGCCGCGTGGGCGGTGGCGCAAGGTTGGCGGCCCATCGACGCTGCGGGCACGTCGACGGCCCGCGACGTCGGGGAGTCCGCAGCCGCTGGTAACGACATCGCCATCGCAGCGCTTTACCGCGCGGGTGGCGCGATCGGCGTCGCGGCAGCAACCGTGGCAGCGTTGCTAGATGTCGCCATGATCGTCGTCGGCGGCGGTGTCGCCCAAACTGGTGAGTTGCTATTCGGTCCCGCGCGTCGTTCATTTGCCCGCCACGCGGGCCTGTCATTCACGCGCGATGTATCAATCGTGACGGCGCATCTAGGTCAGCAGGCTGGACTCATTGGAGCGGCGTCGCTGCTCTGGGAGTGACCGATCGCGCGTCAACTGACGATGACTACTCGCTGACGGCTGACACCGGTACCGGTGTTGCTCCGGGTTGCGTCATGGCTGCCTGGACGTCATCGGCCGTACGGAGTTTGACCTCCTTGAGGAACCACGAGATGACGAACGCGGCCACGCACACCGGGACGGCGACGAGGAACACCGTATCGATGGCACTCACGAATCCGTTCTGCACCGCCTCGCGAACTGGAGCTGGCAAGGCTTTGATTGTGGCCGGAGATCCCGTCAACGAATCGGCGTTGATCTTTCCGGCCAACTCCGGCGGAATAGCCGAGGCGAGTTGACTCGCCAGCGACGACGTCAGAATCGCACCGAAAACGGCGACACCGAACGACCCGCCGATCTGTCGGAAGAATGTGATCGACGACGTGGCAACACCCATCTCTCGAGGCGAACTCGAGTTCTGGACCGCAAGCACAACCACCTGGATGACATTTCCCAAACCCAAGCCGAGTACAAACGTGCCGAGGGCGATGTACCAGTACGGCGAATCGATTTTCAATTGAGACAGCAGCAACATGCCCAGAGCCGCAAGCCCCGTGCCGATGATCGGGAACGGCTTGTAGCGACCGATCCTGGAGATGATGCGTCCACTGGTGACCGACGCGATCAAGAGCCCGATCATGAGCGGGAGAAGTTGGAGGCCAGCGAGCGTTGGTGACGTTCCACGTGCGACCTGCAGGTAGATAGGCATGTAGACGATGCCACCGAACATGGCGACGCCGGTGACGAAACCAACCGCGGCCGCGACTCGGAAGACCTCGTTTTTGAACAACGTCATGGGGACGATGGGTTCGACGGCACGGAACTCTTGCCAGACGAAGAGCGCGAAGAGGATGAGGCACGCGGCGATCATGCCGAGAATTTCTGGTGATCCCCAGGCGTACTCGCGACCACCCCACTGCGTGATCATCAACAACGTGACGACGGCGGCGACAAGCAGCGACGCCCCGAGGTAGTCGATCGTGTGATCGCGTCGTGTGAGTGGCAAGTTCAACTGGGTGGCGAGTACGAACAGAACCAATACACCAAGCGGCAAGTTGACGTAGAAGATCCAACGCCACGTCAGGTTGTCGACAAAAAAGCCACCGACGAGTGGACCGATAACGCTCGATACGCCAAAGACCGCGCCGAATATTCCCTGGTACCGGCCACGGTCACGTGGCGGGATGACGTCGGCGATGACGGCCATCGACAAAACCATGAGTCCGCCGCCGCCGAGTCCCTGAATCGCTCGGGTGGCGATCAACATCCCCATGCTTTGCGCAGCACCGGACAGGATCGAACCGACTAAGAAGATCGACACGGCGGTCATCAGAATCAACTTGCGGCCGTACAGGTCCGAGATCTTTCCCCACAGTGGCGTGGTGGCGGTCGCGGCAAGCAGGTACGCCGTGACGACCCACGAGATCTTGTCGATCCCACCGAGATCGCCAACGATGGTGGGCAACGCCGTACCGACGATTGTCTGATCGAGCGCCGAGAGCAGCGTCGTCAACATCAAGGCACCGATGACAACGTTGAGTTGGCGTCCGGTGATCAACGCCGATGAGGGCGCCCCGGGTACGGATTGATCCATAACTTGCTTTGAGTCGGTGGTTGGCAACTCGGGTGTTGACACCACCGGTGCGTCGATGTCGGGCGTGGTGCTCACGCAGTCTCCTGAATGTCTTGTGTGGTGTTTGGGTTGGGTGTCGGTGCGGAGCAATATTCGGTGGCGAGGCCGTCGGCAAGGCGGCGAAGGAGATGCCCGAGTTGGGCTCGATCCTCTGCCGGCCATCGTCCGAGCACTTCGCGCAGTGCCTCGACTCGATTGGCGATGACGGTGTTTAGAACTTGTTCGCCCTGTGCGGTGATTGAGACTCGGAAGGCGCGCCCATCCAGCGGATCTTCAAACCGGGCGATGTAGCCGACGCTTTCCAACTCTTTGACGTGGCGGCTCACGGTCGAGAGATCTAGTCGGGAGATCGTGGCGAGGTCTGACGGTCGCAAAGGGCCTACGAAACGAATTTGATAGAGCAGTGCGACCCGCGCCGTATCCACCGGGTCTTGGGCCTGGAATCGCCTCGCGTGCGAGGCCACGTCGTACATGGCCGTGACCAGTCCGGCGAGTTCGTCTTCCGCGGCCGCTGGCTGCGTGGCGGTCGGAGTCAGGGTCTCAGTTGCTTGTAGCACGCAAGTACCGTAGCCCGGCTCGATGACCC
>JBBRLC010000198.1:0-3999 GCA_038231595.1 Candidatus Nanopelagicales bacterium
ATCTGCTGGTGAAATTCCGATTGAACGCGAGTCGCGCGCTGCCGACCGTTCAGGTCGAAGCGCTGGTCGAAGCCGTACAGGGTCTCACGAACGGAACGACCGTCCACGACGTACTGTCCCTCACCCGCGCCGACGAAAGCGACTCACTACACACCTCCCCCGCCACCCGCTAACCCCCCCTTTTTTTTGCATGAAAGGTCTGTTCGTCAGTCTCTATTGAACAAGGCGTTCATTCATGTACGAGAGGGAAGACCTGAAGATTGGGCAGTTTGCGTCCACGGGCGTTTCGAACGGTCGCCAGAATCTGATCGATCACCACATCGACATTTTCTCGGATCGCTCGGGGCGTGAAGTGAAGGGTGATGATGCCCGCGGCTGTCATCGCAGCGTGGCGCTCCATCGTGGCTTGCCAGTCCTCCGGCGAGAAGTGATATTCACGGCTATCCACTTCCGCGGCGACTGCCACTTCCTCGATGTACGCATCGGGTCGGCAAAGAAAGGAGCCGTCGGGAAACCGGATGGTGGGGTTCCACAGCGGTTCCGGCAACGATCGCCGAATAAATCCCTGACGCAAATCCGCCTCAGGCACAGATTGGACACCTGCGACCACTTCGGTGATCGCGCTACGCACGAATGCCGAACCGCGAATCTGTGCTTGATCCAACTCCAGCTTCAAGGCAGTTGGTGAGGTGAGGCCGCGCTGAACGACCTCGGCCACGAGGGCTCGTACCTTCCGCGAATCGGAACAACGGCGGCTCGCATCCACCACCGAACGCGCCACTGGCGCGAGCGCAAGTCCGTCGTGGCGAACGGACTGGTAAGGCACGATTGTCCTCTCGACGGTCACGAATCCGTGGGACATTCGTCGCCTGGCCGCAGGCACGAGTACGTGGACTCTCGAACCAGGAGTCCACGGACTCGACATTGCCTTGATTCCAAATCTCGCCAGAGACGACGTACCGGTCAATGCCGCTCGCTGACCGGCGTACAACAGGGCTGCCAGGTCACGCTGGTCTGGGTCGGGTATCCGACTTCCGACCAGATGGATACCCGGGAGGATCCACGTGAACATGCCGCCGACGCCGTTACGAAACGCGACAGTTGACCGTGGAACTCCAATCTCTGATAGTTGGGCTGCGGTCACAAGGTTTCGCTGAGCGGCAAGCACGTCACTGAGTCGATCTCGACTCCAATTGGCTATTCGAGGCATGCGCACAGAATGTGCAAACCGCACGATCTCGTCGTACTCCTGCACGAATCTGTGGATCGCAGACCGATGTTCGCCGGGTGTGAATGAACGCTGCGTTCAATAGAGACTGACGAACGTACCTTTCATGTACAGGAACTCTTGGGTTAGGGCCCGGGGTGCGCCAAGGCGAGGGCGAGCGCGAGGGTACGGCGGGCGGCGCGGATGACCGCGATGTCGACCATCTGGCCGTTGTCATCGGTAAACACGCCGTCATCGCGCGACTGCGCCTCCTCGAAGAGTTCGACAAGACGAGTCGCGGACGCCAACTCAGAATCGGTGGGCGTGAACACGGTATTGACCACCGCTGCCTGCGCGGGGTGGATACAGGCGCGGCCTCGATACCCCAGTCGTTTCAGGGCCAGGGTGGATTCGCGCAGGGCGTCGAGGTCGGTGAAGTTTGTCGACACTGGCCCGACCGGCGGTTCGATTCCCGCGGCTGCGCTAGCCAACACAATCGAGGATCGTACGAACAGCAGCTCGCGTTCGTCGGGGCCTAACTCGACGCCGATGTCCGCGCGTAAGTCAGCCTCGCCAACTTGCAGCCGAGACACCCGAGGCGACGCCGATGCGATTGCGCGCGCATCGAGTACGGCCGATGCCGATTCCAAGAGCGGCGCCAACGCGAAGTGGCCAGCGGTGAGACCAAGTCTGGACTCCGCCGCCGCACAGGCGTCACCGGCGGCGCGTACTTCATCCACCGACTCAGTCTTCGCGATACAAAACCCCACCAAGGCCGGAGACGACACTGCTTCGATATCGACGATTGCCATCGAACCCGAGTTCACGCGCACCCAGAGCTCAACACTTGAGGTACTCGAGGAACCGGACGCACCCGACGCTGGATTCGCCTGGGCAGCAAGGAATCCCGCCACAATTCTGCGCGCCTGATCTTTGGCAGCCGGCGAGACCGCGTCTTCCAAATCGATCAATAGCGCGTCGGCACCACGATCCAGCGCCTTAGCCAACACGTCCGGGCGGTCGCCGGGGACATACAGATGCGATCGCGCAGCGGGACGGACCCCGCTCATCCCACCGTCTCCTTACCCGACACCAACGACCGCGCGATCACCATGCGCATGATGTCCGAGGTTCCCTCACCGATGGTCATCAACGGGGCATCGCGGTAAAGCCGTTCGATGATGAACTCCTTCGAGTAGCCGTAGCCTCCGTGGATTCGCATCGCGTCCATCGTGACTTCGAGTCCTACCTCGGAGGCGAAGAGCTTCGCCATCCCGGACTGCATGTCGACGCGCTCACCCTTGTCGGCCTTCGACGCGGCCCAGTACAAGAGCAGGCGAGCCGCCTGAAGCTTCGTGGCCATGTCCGCAAGTTTGAGTTGGATGGCCTGGAATTCCGAGATCGGTTGGCCGAATGCTTCGCGCTCACGCGAGTACTTCAAGGCCGCGTCGAACGCCGCCTGCGCGATTCCCACCGCGCGCGCTCCGATGTTGAGCCTTCCAGTCTCGAGTCCGGACAACACTTGTTGCATGCCGCGACCCTCAACTCCGCCGAGCAGGTTCTCTTGGGGCACGCGGACGTTGTCGAGCAGGATCTCGCAGGACTCAGTGCCCTTGTAGCCAAGCTTCGGGATGTCCTTGAGAACCTCGTAGCCCTTGGTCCCCGCATCCACCAAGATCACCGACATTCCCTTGTGCGCAGGATCCGCGTCGGGGTCGGTCTTCACCAACACCGGCATCGGGTCCGCGTAACGCGCATTCGTGATCCACGTCTTGGTGCCATTGATGACGTAGTGGTCCCCGTCGAGCCGGGCAGTGGTCTGGATCCCCTGCAAATCCGTGCCGGCGCCGGGCTCGGTGAGAGCAATCGCAGTACGACGTTTGCCAGTTGCGAGATCCGGGAGGTACTTCTGCTTCTGCTCCTCGGTGCCGTGCTTGGCGATCATCCACGACGCCAACGAGTGTGAGCCGAGGATCCCGGCGACCCCCATCCAACCGCGCGCAATTTCTTCGAACACCAACGTGAACGACACCATGTCGACGTCGAGACCGCCGTACTCCTCCGGGATCGTGATCCCGAAGAGTCCGAGTTCCTTCATCGTGTCCACAATTTCGGTGGGGTAGCGATCGGTGGCTTCCCACTCCTGTGCGACGGGGATGATTTCCTTCTCGACAAAGGAACGCAGCGTGTCCTTGAACATCCGCTGCTCATCGTTCAATTCGAAATCCATGGTGCTTCCTCACTCATCTGCGATCTCTGCTGGACAACTCTCTTGCTCCTAGGGCGTTGCATCTGGACACGTCGCTGACGCTTAAGTTTCGTACGCCGGACCCACCAACACGGTACGGCCAACGGGCACATCTCCGGTCAAGGCGTCTGGGCCTTCGACCAACGGTCGTACGACGATCGGGTGCGGAACGTGAATGCCCGCATCGAGAAGGGCCAAAGCCGACGCGACAAGTTGGCGCTGGCGGGCGGGGGGGACCGTACCCGCGTTCATACCGATGAGTCTGGATTCGAACACGATGAGGTCGGTGACTTTGATAGTCGAGTCGAACCCGGCTAAATATCCGAGCACGATTTGACGTGCGTGCGTCGCCGCAGCCTTGAGGCCGATCGCGGTAAACTCGCCACCCACCGTGTCGACGATGACATTCGCGCCGCGTCCGTCGGTAGCTTCGCGGGTGGCGTCGGGAATGTCTTCATTTGCGATCACTGTGACGCCATCGCGTTGGCCATTCAACGTCAGGTACGCCTCGGGATCACGTGTTGCCGCCACGACCGGACATCCG
>JBBRLC010000199.1:0-3996 GCA_038231595.1 Candidatus Nanopelagicales bacterium
CAGGCAACGTCCGCGATGTGCTGGCCTACTACTCCGCATCGCCGGAAAGGTTGTTCGGCCGACAGATCCCGGTTCCTGGCGGCGTAAACATCACATTCAAGGAGCCACTTGGTGTTGTCGGCGTCATAGTTCCGTGGAATTTCCCGATGCCGATCGCGGGCTGGGGATTCGCTCCCGCGTTAGCAGCCGGAAACACTGTCGTCCTCAAACCGGCAGAGATCACCCCGCTCACTGCTATTCGGCTGGCCGAATTGGCACGTGAGGCCGGGATCCCCGACGACGTTTTCCAGGTGTTACCCGGCAAGGGTTCCGTGGTAGGTGAGCGGTTTGTGACCAACCCAACCGTGCGCAAAGTTGTGTTCACCGGATCAACGCAGATCGGTAAGCGAGTGATGGCGGGCTGCGCCGACCAGATCAAACGGGTCACGCTTGAACTAGGGGGCAAGAGCGCAAATGTGATTTTTGCTGACGCCGATCTCGCCAAAGCTGCCGCGAGTGCGCCCGGCGGGGCTTTCGACAACGCCGGGCAAGACTGTTGTGCGCGTTCGCGGATTCTGGTGCAGCGCAGCGTCTTCGACGAGTTCATGACGTTGCTGGAACCGGCCGTCCTCGCCGTACGCTGCGAAGATCCTGCGCTCGAAACTGCAGACATGGGTCCCCTCGTGTCGGCGGCTCAACTCGCCACCGTTTCCTCCTACGTGGACGCCGAATCCTCGATTGCGATCCAAGGAACCGCACCGGATGGTCCCGGCTACTGGTTCCCGGCAACTGTGCTCGCCCCGGTGTCAGAAACAGATCGAGCGTGGCGCGAAGAGATCTTTGGTCCCGTCGTGGCCGTGATGGCGTTTGACGACGAGGCCGACGCAATCCGGCTGGCAAACGACTCCGACTACGGATTGTCGGGGTCCATCTGGACACGAGACATTGGCAGGGCAATGCGCGTCGCTCGCTCAATCGAAACTGGCAACCTTTCGGTCAATTCGCATTCGTCCGTCCGCTACTGGACACCGTTTGGCGGCTACAAACAATCCGGCCTCGGTCGCGAGCTCGGCCCGGATGCAGTTGATGCGTTCACCGAAACCAAGAACGTCTTCTTTGATACTGACGACTGACGACTGGCACCAACGACTGGCACTCGCAGCAACGACTGACTGTCCGACCCGCTGACCGATACTCATCCCCACGGAGGATCTCGTGAATCGCTTGCAGGATCGCGTTGCTGTCATCACCGGTGGGGCAGGCGGAATCGGCCTTGCTACCGGCCTGCGTTTTGCGTCTGAAGGTGCTCGAGTCGTGATCGCCGACATGGTGGATGAGGCGGGTGCCGCGGCGGCAGAGGCGGTCGGGGGGATCTATGTCAGGACCGACGTGACCGACGCCGATGACGTAGCCGCGATGTTCAAGACAGCGTTCGACGCGTACGGCTCGGTTGATATCGCATTCAACAACGCAGGTATTTCCCCGCCAGACGACGCTTCGATCCTCGATACCGGCATCGAAGCGTGGGATCGCGTACAGCGTGTGAACCTCACGTCGGTCTATCTGTGCTGCAAGGAAGTGATTCCCTACATGCAGCGTCAAGGCAAGGGCTCGATCATCAACACGGCATCCTTTGTCGCCACAATGGGCGCGGCGACTTCGCAAATTTCCTACACAGCGTCTAAGGGTGGCGTCCTCGCCATGTCTCGCGAACTCGGTGTGCAGTTCGCCCGCGAAGGCATCCGCGTCAATGCGTTGTCTCCTGGCCCCATCAATACCCCGTTGCTTCAGGAACTCTTCGCAAAGGACCCCGAGCGGGCGGCGCGGCGAATGGTTCATATCCCGTTTGGACGATTCGGTGAACCGTCCGAAATCGCTGCGGCAGTGGCATTCTTGGCCTCAGATGATTCCTCGTTCATCACGGCATCCAACTTCTTGGTGGATGGCGGGATCTCGGGGGCGTACGTCACACCGCTTTAGCCGCCACCGAAGACCGCACGAGAGGATCACGATGTACCGGCCCGTTATCGGCATCACGGCGTACGTCGAACGAGCGCGCTGGGGAGTCTGGGACACGATGGCGACGCTCATCCCCCACGCGTACGTGCACGCTGTCACCGTCAGCGGCGGTCGGGCCGTCGTGATCCCGCCTGAGTCCGTCGCACCGGATCTGGTCGAACTTCTCGACGGCCTCGTTCTCGCTGGCGGGCCCGACGTGACGCCGGATAACTACGGACAGACTCCGCACGCCGAGACAACCGTCGTACGTCCCGAACGCGACGCTGCGGAGTTGGGCGTACTGCATGCGGCCCTTGCTGCCGATCTGCCGGTGTTGGGCGTGTGCCGCGGACTGCAGTTGATGGCGGTCGATGCGGGGGGTCACTTGCATCAGCACGTACCGGATCTCGTCGGCCATGTTGCCCACCGGCCGGCACCCGGCGAATACGGCGTACACAGCGCTCGCTTCGCCCCGGGAAGCCGGGTTGCAGCCGTACTCGGCGAAGAACTTGTCGTGAACTCGTATCACCACCAATCGGTGGCCGACGCGGGCAGTCTCGTCGTCACCGGATGGGCCGACGATGACACCATCGAGGTCGCCGAGATGAACGGTCGGCGCTTTGTCCTCGGCGTCCAGTGGCACCCAGAAGCCACCGACGACCACCGCCTTTTCGCCGCCTTGGTCGAAGCCGCGCGCGAATCTCGCACCTGACCTTCACCCTTGATCGCCGAGTCTGGACTTATGGACCTGATTCGGCGCTCCGCAGGGCTACTAAGTCCAGACTCGGCGGAGGGGGCGGCGGCTTAGGATCAAACCGTGACCGAAACAGGCGTACGGGCTGCGGCGTTCTTTGATTTGGACAAGACAATCTTGGCCAAATCCAGCAGCCTGCTGTTCGCCCGGCCCTTCTACAAGGGCGGACTCATCGGTCGAGCCGACGTGCTGAAGAGCGGCTACGCGCAGTTCCTTTACCTCGCCAGTGGCGCCGACCACGACCAGATGGAACAGATGCGCTCCTACCTCTCAGCGCTCTGTCGGGGTTGGGAAGTCGACAAGGTCAACGCCATCGTTGCCGAAACGCTCGACGAACTTGTCGAACCGATTATCTATTCCGAAGCGCTCGCGCTCATTGACGAACACCACACTGCCGGACGCGACGTGATCATCATTTCGTCGTCTGGCACCGAAATGGTCGAATTGATTGGAGCGCGGCTCGGCGCCGAGATCGCGATTGGTACCCAAATGGAAATCGTCGATGGTCGCTATAGCGGCGAGATTCTGTTCTACGCGTACGGCGAGGGAAAGGCTGACGCCGTGCGCGCCTTAGCGAGCGAACACGGGTACGACCTCTCCGCCTCGTACGCCTATTCCGACTCCGCCACCGACGCCCCCATGCTTGAGCTGGTCGGACATCCGGTCGCAGTCAATCCAGACCTCGAACTCCGCGGGCTCGCCGAGGTGCGCAACTGGCCGGTGCTTGATTTCGAAAAGCCGGTCGCGATGCGTTCGCGGCTCACCGCACCGGAGACCAAGCGAGCCGCCGGTGCTGCGGGCGTCGCCCTTGGTGCTGCGGCCCTCGGTGTCGCCTGGTACGCCGCGCGTCGACGCCCGCGATAGGCGCAACGACACACAACGAGCGCAATTGGATTAGCTCGGGGCGATAATCGTGCCGTGAACCCCGGTGATCCGCGAAGTGAGCGCCTCAATGCAAGTGAGATCGAGGTTGTGCGCTCAGGTCACAGCGAGGCGTACCTGTCCTTTGATGAGATGTCCCACGAAACTCTCGCCCACGACGAGCGGACTTCACTGACTCAACGTGCCAAGCCCTGGGTTGTCGCCCATCGCTGGCAATCAGCGGCTATCGGAATGGTCATTGCTCTCGCGAGCGTCGCCACGTTGATCATAATCGCCGGGCCCAAAACGGCACCCGCGACACCACTCACGATCGCGGTGGAACCGACCGGCACGGTGAACAACGGCGCGACAATCGAGTTTCGGACGATCAGTGTCGAAATGAA
>JBBRLC010000200.1:0-3992 GCA_038231595.1 Candidatus Nanopelagicales bacterium
ACCGAGAACCCACGCACCGGTCGTGACCACGAGCACCATGGACAGTGGCACCCAGGCGCTGGTCATGGGTTCAGGGTACGTCGGGCAGTTGGGGTCGGGGCCCGTACCCTGGGGTCGCGATGACCACGCGTACCTATGACGTTCGCACTCTCGGGTGCCAGATGAATGTCCACGACTCCGAGCGACTGGCCGGACTCCTCGATGAGGCCGGCTATCAACCCGTCGGCCCGGACACTGCCGCTGATGTTGTCGTCTTCAACACTTGCGCAGTTCGGGAAAATGCCGACAACAAGTTGTACGGCAACCTGGGCTTCCTCGCCTCAGTGAAGGCCAAGAACCCCGGCATGCAGATCGCGGTCGGTGGTTGTCTCGCGCAGAAGGATCGAGGCGAGATTTTGCGTCGAGCTCCGTGGGTCGATGTCGTCTTTGGTACGCACAACATTGGCTCGCTTCCCGTGCTCCTCGAACGAGCCAGGATCGCTGAAGAAGCGCAGATCGAGATTCTTGAGTCGTTGGAAACGTTCCCGTCGACGTTGCCAAGTCATCGTGAATCGGCGTACGCCGCTTGGGTCGCAATCAGCGTGGGTTGCAACAACACGTGCACGTTCTGCATCGTGCCGGCGTTGCGTGGTCAGGAAAAGGATCGCCGACCCGGTGACATCCTGAGCGAGATCGAAGTGCTGGTAGGGGAGGGAGTCCTCGAAGTAACCCTGCTCGGACAAAACGTCAACGCGTACGGCGTGGAGTTCGGGGATCGCGGGGCTTTCGCCGATCTGTTGAGGTCCTGCGGACACATTGTCGGGTTGGAGCGGGTGCGTTTCACCAGCCCGCACCCGAAGGACTTCACCGACGACGTCATCGACGCCATGGCCACGACGGCCAACGTGATGCCGCAACTTCATATGCCCTTGCAATCCGGCAGTGACCGTATCTTGGCTTCGATGCGTCGGTCCTACCGAGCCGATCGTTACCTGGGCATCATCGAACGCGTCCGCGCCGCAATGCCCGACGCGGCCATCACGACCGACATCATCGTCGGATTCCCCGGCGAAACAGAGGAAGACTTCCAACGCACCCTCGACGTGACGCGACAGTCGCGGTTCGCGAGCGCATTCACCTTTCAATATTCCCCGCGCCCTGGAACACCGGCAGCGACGATGGACGACCAGGTGCCCAAAGAGGTCGTCCAAGAACGTTACGACCGACTTCTTGCGGTGGTAAAAGACGTTGCCTGGCAAGAGAATTCGACCCAAATTGGACGCCGGGTCGATGTGCTGATCGCCGAGGGTGAAGGGCGCAAAGATGCGGCAACGGGACGGCTCTCGGGTCGCGCCGCGGATAACAGGCTCGTTCACGTCGCGGTTGATCCAGAAGTATCGATTCGACCAGGGGACATGGTCAGCACCGTGGTGACTTACGCGGCTCCCCACCATCTCGTCGCGGATGGCGCCGAGATCTCGATTCGCCGTACTCGGGCTGGAGACGCGTGGAAAGCGCGATCCTCCAGCGCATCCAAGCCAGCTGTACTGACGATTCCCGCCAACGACGCGGGACAGGTGATGTTGGCAATGCCAAGTATGCCGGTCCGCGCGCGTTGACCCGGTCAGCCGCGGAACCTCGCCGATGATTGTTGCCGTGGGGTTTCTGCCGGCTGCCCCGATTCTCATCAGCGAACTCGCGGCGGGGGCGGCATACGAACTCGACAGTTTACGTGAATCGTGTACGCGAGTTCTCGGCGATGTTTTGACGCGTCCAAGCGAGGGTGTGGTCATGTTGGCCGCCGGGGAATTCACGGGATGGTTAGCCGACGACGCAACTGGTTCGATGGCGTCGTTTGGCGTCAATGTCGAGGGGCAGTTCGTCGGATCACCGAGTGACGCGACGCAGCGTGCGAGTGTCCAGGACCGGCTGGCTTACGGCCATGTGGTGGGTTCGTGGCTTCTTGATCGGGCCGGCTATCGAGGTGTGCGGCGTCCAATGAGTGTTGCCACTGGCGGCGGCTCGAGGGCCGCCGACTTGTTGGGGAACCTCGGCGCACCTCAAGTGCTGATTGTCATAGGTGACGGTAGCGCGCGACTTTCGGTGAAGGCACCGGGCTACTTCGACGCTGGTGCCCAGAGTTTCGATCAGGACGTGACCCACGCGTTGGCATCGGGCGATCCGTCGATGTTGGTGAAACTCGATGGGGTTCGCGCCGCGAAGCAAATGTCGTCGGGTTTCGATGCCTGGCAGGCCACTGGGCGAGCGCTGCAGAGTCAGGGAACGCAGCGCTGGCAAGCCCAAAGCGACTACGAGGCGCCGTACGGCGTTGGTTACTTCACCGCGTCCTGGACGTGACGCGGTGACTCACAACGAACACCCTTCAGGTGGGTGTTCGGCTAGCGGTGCCGTTCCGCGAAGATGACGGGCGTGACCGACACGCGCTCGCGCCCATTACTCGTCGTGGTGGGCCAGACGGCAGCTGGCAAGTCCGACTTAGGGATCGCGTTGGCCCACGAATTGGGCGGCGAAATCGTCAACGCGGACTCGATGGCGCTCTATCGCGGGATGGACATCGGTACGGCCAAAGTAACCCTCGCCGAACGGGCTCGGACCCGTCATCACCTGCTGGATATTTGGGATTTGCATCACCCCGCCAGCGTTGCCGAGTATCAGGGTCTGGCCCGCTCGGTTATTGACGATGTGCACTCCCGCGGTGTCGTTCCCATCGTCGTCGGTGGGTCAGGCCTCTACATTCGCGCGTTGTGCGATGACTTGGCGTTCCCCCAGACCGATCCAGAAGTTCGCGGGCGTTGGGAGAAACGACTCGAGCGCGAGGGCCCCGCGTCGCTGCACGCCGAACTCGTACGCCGCGATCCGCTCTCCGCTGCGTCCATTCAACCCGCAAACGGTCGCCGATTAGTACGAGCTCTCGAGGTCATCGAGATCACCGGTCGCCCCTACACCGCCACCTTGCCTGCCCCACAGGCGCTCTACGCCGCCACCTTCATCGGGCTCGATGTAGCCCGCGCCATGTTGGCTGAGCGCATCGAGGCGCGCGTTGATCGGATGTGGGACCAGGGTTTCGTGGACGAAGTGCGCAGCCTTGAGGCGTACGGACTGCGTGATGGGATCACAGCGCGACGTGCCGTTGGCTATGCGCAAGTCCTGAGGCACCTCGCTGGGGAGATAGATGAGGGGGCAGCGAGAGCCGAGACGGTCATCGCGACACGGTCGTTTGCGCGACGTCAGATGAAGTGGTTCGGACGGGAGCCGCGCATCACGTGGTTGCCCTACGACGCACCGGATCTCCTCGACCAGGCCCTAAATCTCTTTCGTGATGAGAGTGAAGTACTCCGTCCCAAACAGTGAACGAAAGATGGGTTTGGGTAGGCGGAGAAACGCCGCGAGTGTGCGGTCACCCTCGTCGGCGGTGGACTGACTCGAGTGGGCCGCCATGCTGGCCCGCTTCGCATCTACGTAGCGGCGTACGTCGACTCGGTGGGTGATGTCACGCGACGCGGTGAACGTACGATCAAACGACGCGGGATCGAATTCGGGTGGGAACCGGTACACCTTGCTCAGCAGGTGTACCGCTCGGGCGAGTGGTTCGCGTGGCAGCGTCGCTTCGAAGAGGTGAGGCGTTGTCGCTGTGTGTCCGGCGGCAATGCCAATCTCGCGAACACGCACATGGTCAGGATGTCCGTAGCCTCCTACTCCGTCATAGACGGTGAGGACGTCGGCTCGTTCCTCATCAAGGAGCGAAGCGACCCGATCGGTCGCCTCGGTTGTGTCAGCGTTGACCCAGGTCGTCTGACCCTCGGTTGGGTCGGCGTCGCCATGCAGCCCCGAGTCGGCGTACTCCAAGCATTCGACCCTGGCTACCCCAATCGCGGCCGCGGATCTGTGCAACTCGTCCAGCCGAATCCGACCGAGGTCCCCGCGGCCGTGTACCGACGAGGACGCCAGGCCGGCCCCCCCGGCCGTTGCCACGAGGAGCACGACCCGATGTC
>JBBRLC010000201.1:0-3983 GCA_038231595.1 Candidatus Nanopelagicales bacterium
ACGAACGTGCGCACCTCGGCGGCGGGCGTCATCAATCTCATCGCGTACTGCTTGGCGATCGCCTCGATCCGATCCCGGCTGGCGCGCACCGGGGGCAGGATGCGGGTGCGAATCTTGGTCGTCGTGGCCCCGCTCCGGACATAGGCCTCGTCCCAACGGCGGATCGGGTCATATCGACTCGGGAGCGAATCTGCCATCCAGGAAGCGTATCGAGGCTTCGATCCGGCTCGCGGCGGAACAGATTCTCAACCGAGAGCGGCACTTATCCGGTCGCGTCGGCGAGGTCGATGAGCTTGGTGACCGTGGTCCAGTTGCGGGCCGTTGACACGCCGCCGATGCGGCGAAGCGCTGCGGTGAGCGGCGAGTTGTGCGACATGTCGGAGTACGACAGATAGAGCACACGATTTCCGATTGCCACCTCGTCGTCGCCATGGGTCGTACCGATCTCCTTGATCTTCGCCGGATCCAGTGGCGCATCGAAGAAGGTCACGTGTAACTTCTTCGGGGTCGGATCGCGCTCCGGAAACGGATTGGCCTGCGTGATCGCCCGCAGTTCCGCAGCCGTAATGACGATGACCCGTATATCGAGGGCAAGCCGTTGTCGCAGGGCGTCTTCGATTCGAGGCGCCAGATTTTTCGGTCCGGCGGTGACAACGGCATTGCCGCTCTGCAGATACGTCTGCACGTCGCGACAGCCAAGTTCGCTCAGAACGTCTCGCAGATCCGCCATAGGCAATCGGTTGTGACCCCCCACATTGATTCCGCGGACCAACACGATGCGCGTCGTCACGCGCCGGCCTTCGCAGTCTCGTAGGGTTCCTGCTCCACGCGATGAGAGGAGTCATCGACGACAGGCAATGGCGCACCACGAAGGCGACGTTCGAGGGGATGTTCAACAAATCGGTAGAGCAGCCACGCAGCGAGCACGGACAGTCCCAACGCGAGTGCGATGGAGGCCAGTTGCGCACCGACTCCAACAACCACCCCGCCGTGTGCCAGCCGCAATGCGTAGATGACGGTCGCATGGATGAGGTAGAAGGCGTACGACCATTGCCCGAGCGCGACGAGCGGCGAACTCCGTAACACCGAACGGCGACCATCCAGGTCACGTTGAGCGGCGGCCGCGATGATCAGGGCGTACGCCGGTGCCAATACTTGATCCATCATCGTGGTCGCGTGGAACAACGCTTCGGTGTCCGGATGATGTGCCCAAATGCCAAGCGCGGTCGCTAGTACGCCAAAGATCACAATCGCGGGGAGCAAACCCACCGGGCTTCTCCAACCGCGTCTGATGGCCACGCCCAGGCACATAACGAGGAGAAACTCCATCGCCCGGTAGGGTGGCGCTCGCAATACGAATGTGGCCAATTCGTTGGAGATGTCCGCCCAGCGCGTCCATGCAAAGACCGTCCACGTGATGAGTCCAGCGGCGAGTGCGATTCCGAAAATCACTCGCAGATGTGCTGTCATCATCCGCCGAATGCTGAAGGGAAACAGAGCGTAGAAAAACGCTTCTTCGGACAACGACCACGCGGCGGGATTGCCCGCGAAGAAGACTGAGTTAGGGACGAACCAGGCCTGGATGAGAAGTAACGAGAACAGGATCGGAACGAACTCAAAGGGTTTTTGCCACGGTTGAGACGATCCGTAGAACACTGGAATTGCGAGCAGTGTGCTGACGAAGAGAAGCGGATAGATGCGCGCGAAGCGTCGTCGATAGAAACACGGCGCGGTGTCACGCGGTGTCCACGACCAGGTGAGCACGAAGCCAGAAAGCACGAAGAAGAATGTGACTCCGCTAACGCCGAGCCACGACCAGGAGTACAAAGCGGGCAGGGGCGCGAGGTTTACCACGTGGTGAAGAAAGACGAAGAAAGCTGCAAACCAGCGCAAGCCCGTGAGTGATTCGACGCGCGGCATTCGCAGAGTCGTGGTCACCCGAGCATTGTGCCGTGAAGCCAACAGAACGCTAATGAGGTCAAGCGGTGGAGGCGGGTGGCAAGTCGACCATGAAGACGTGTTGGGCGGATGGATCAGCCGAATTCATCGGCTCCAAGGTCATTGCGACGCGAACCACCGTTGTCATGTCTGCGTTGAGCGGGGCTGATCCGGCACCGGACGAGTCGGGTTCTACGACACCGGCCGCATGGGCGACGCCGTCGGAGGAAATTGCCCAAAGCCGGTAGTGCCGATTTCCCGTCGCCGCGGGCAACCCATGAGTCATGACCACGCCAGCGTTCTGAGAATGCGACAACACGAGCGAAGCGTTTCCGCCTCCGCGTACGACTGCGGGCACCACGACGGCATCACGAGCAGTCACCACGTCAGCGACATGTTCGACTTGAGTTTCCATCGCGTCGACGTGCGATCGTTCATGGGAGGCCACACCAACGGCTACGCCCCCGAAGATGGCGGCTGAAGCAGCGGCTGCCATAAGTGTGGCAACTAGTCGAGTAGAACCAAACGAGGATCGCGTCGTCGACGGTTCGTCTGCCAGATCGATCGATGTGTCGTGGTGGGACGCCAACGTGACGGTGGGCGGCACTTGACGTTCGTGCGGAAGTTGCGCCATCAAATCCTCGAGCAACCCGGGACGTACCACAACTGCCAAACCCGCGCCGATTTCGCCGGCCGTTTCAAGTAATTCGCGCGTTTCAATCGCGCACTCGTCGCAACTTTTGAGGTGACGTTTGAAGCGGATACGCTCGTCGGGGGTCAACGCGTTGACGGCGTAGGCGCCGCTGAGAAGGTGAAGTTCTCCGTCGTTCACGAGGTCGCTCCCAACGTGTCGCGCAATCGAATCAGCCCATCTCGGATCCGAGTCTTGGCCGTTCCAAGGGGGATATCGAGCACCTGCGCGACCTGGTGATGCGTGTATCCGCGGTAGTACGCGAGTTCGAGCACCTCGCGCTGCAACTCGGTCAGCGAGGCCATTGCATGGCGTACGCGCTCGCGATCGAGCGACGCCTCAACCTGTTCGACGACGACATCGTAGTCAGGCACCGCCCCCTGGTGATGGCGCTGATCGCGAAGGGCTGCGGCTTCAGCGGATCGGATGCGATCGGCAGCTCGGCTGTGAGCCATGGTCAGGATCCACGTGCGCGGTTTGGCCCGAACCGGATCGTAAGTCGGTGCCGTACGCCACACCTGCAACATGACCTCTTGGGTAACTTCTTCAGCGTGCGCAACGTTTCGGATGATGCGCAATGCGATGCCCATGACCGACGGGGTGAGGCGCTGGTACAGCATCCGAAAGGCTTCGGCATCGCCCAGTGCGATCGCTTTGACCAACGACTCATCTGTCGCCGACGGGCCAGAACTTGCCAAGTCGATGATGGGGTGGGCATGGGAGGCGAAGTCCGCCTCAACATGCACGGGCGACGTGACGGATCCGACGGTACGCAAACGACTCGTACGCGCCCGATCCGTCATGTCACGTCCCTGCGGTTGTGGTGGCCAACTTCAGCCGGACCTAATTCGGTGGGAAAAGAACCCCGTCGATGACATACACGGTGCCGTTGGCGGTTTTGATATTGCCGCAGACGATTTTCGCGGTGCCATTGACTGAGAATTCGCCGTTGCTACCTGTGACGGTCAACGACTTGCCTTGCAATGTGACATGGTCACCAGAGAGGGTGTCCGGAGTGAGTTGACCTTGAACGACGTGGTACTTCAACAGCGCCGGAAGCTCAGTCGTTGGGTGTTCCTTGGCCATCATCAGGGCTTCGCTCTTGTTGCCCTTGAAGGCTTCATTGGTCGGTGCGAAGACCGTGATGTCCTTGGCGTTTTCCAACGTGTCGAACAACCCTGCGTCTTTGATTGAACCGGCCAACGTGGTCAGGTTGGGGTTCTCTCCGGCGGCCATCGCCACCGGTGCGGCGGCCATCGCCACGAGGCTCCCGGCCCCGGTCGCAGGCAAACCCGCACATCCGGCTCCAAAGGTCGCCAGTTGAGCAGCGGAGTCCGATGCCGTTGGTGTGGAT
>JBBRLC010000202.1:0-3983 GCA_038231595.1 Candidatus Nanopelagicales bacterium
GCGTAGAGCGCATGCGTCTTGGGGCAGTTCGCTGCCATCAACAAATTCGATCCACCGAGCAGGACGACGTGTGCTCCGGATTCCTCGGGCACGGGCAGGAACATCGGGAACACGCCCGGGTCGTCGACGACGGATGGGTGTCCGACGATCGTGCCGTCAGGGAGCGCCATCACAGCCGACTTGAGGTGCAGCACTTTGGTCAACGAGACGGCGACGACGGTGGCACCGAGCGGCTCAAGGATCGAGCGGAGCTGGCGGATGCCTTCTGCGTTTGTGCGGCCGCCCCGCCCGACATAAACGGTATCGCCGACCTTGAGCACATCGCCACCGTCGAGAGTCCCGGGCGCATTGATCCGGTTGATCGAAAGACCGAGCGACGCGACGGTTTTCTCGGCGTCGATGATCTCGGGTTTGCGCGCGTCGGCACCGGGGCGGCTGATCACCGCGACATTGCGGAACGCGACCATCGTGTCTTCGATGAACACGGCATCGGGGCAGTCATCGGCACTCGGTACCTCGACCGTCTGCCACCCGTTGGCTTCCAGCGCGTCGACGTAGGCCCTCCATTGCACCTGGGCGAGTGCGAGGTCCACTGGTCGGCGTTCGATATGGCTCACGAGCCCTTCATCGAGCAGTGGTCCTGGCCGGCGGACGAGGGCCATGCGGCTGGTCTGGTTGGTCGACAAACTCATGGCACCATGCTCGGCGCGTGCGAAACGTACGCACAGAGGCGAAGGTCACGACCCCGCGAGGTTCGCCCGCCGTGGCGTCTGCGAACCAGGGCCGAAGGTCGTCGGATCTGCAATCGATCCGACGTTCGTTGCAAGTGGATCACGCGCTCTTCTAGTGCGACGGGACCTCGGCTTCTTCCAACGTCCCGACGAGTTCGGCGACGTTGTCTTCGCCGCCCTCATCCGGTGCCGAAGTACTCGGACCGCGCTAGCGGGTTTGTTTTCATTGGCCCATAACTCGTGTTCGGTTTGGAGAGCCCGGCATCCAGTTTCCCCGTTGCCTTAAATCGATCGACGACTCGGACTGATCGTGAATTCGTGCAGAACGACGGACGCGTTCGCCGCGGTCGCCCTCCCGTTGGGGGCTAGTGCGCTGCATGACAGTGATCAGTGAGGTTCCTGCGATGAAGAGCGCCAGTATGGAAAGGACAGTGTGCCGGCCCGGATCACGGCTGTATCGTCCTTGTGGAAAAATATGTGCGCTGCTTGTTGGTCGTGTGAGCCGAACGTCCGCAGCGGTGAATAGCAATAGAAGAACACGCCCGCGCCGCAGATGGCAAGGTCTTAAGCCCCCATCTGAGTGCGCCTGTGCTTTGTGGTCTTTCGGCCCCTGCCGGTCACGCTCGAGGCAGCTAGTCTGTATTTGTCGGCGAACATCTGTAGTTGTCGGCGCACAGGGGAGACCCGAGTCGTGATGTCCATACCGCTCGTCGTGATCGCGCTTGGCCGACCATCAGTTGGCCGCGTCGCTTTGCCGGCTCGGACGCGACTTGTTTTTGTTTCTGGGGGAATGCCGCGATGAAATTGTCAGATCTCGACGAGGATGAATGTCTCCAACTCCTTCGCAGCGAAGCGATCGGCCGAGTCGGGCTGTCGATTAACGCGTCGCCCGTCATTCTTCCGGTCAACTATTTGTTGGCCGACCGTTCAATAGTTTTCGCAAGCGAGCCTGGCCTGAAGCTCGATGCGGCGCGGCAAAAGGCCGTAGCCTGTTTCCAAATCGACGGGCGCGACTCATGGAGTCACGAAGGCTGGAGTGTCCTGGCCACTGGTCGTCTTCGGGAGTTAGAACCAGCGCGTGTGCCGTCGTTGGCGCGCGAGCTGCCGTTGACGCCCTGGGCGATTACGACGCCGCTCCATTACGTTGGCCTCAGTATCGAACTTCTGAGCGGCCGCCGATTGAGTATCGCATAGGCAGATCTTGCCTCACGCGAACCGCTCATCCGAATCACTCGTTGAGGCCACCACGATCCTTTGGAGTGCCGGAACTCAATTTGTGACCTTCTGCTCTAGGCCCGCGAGCTGCGGATGTCGCACAGTGGCTTTGGATGCGCTCCCTCGAAACGGTTGTCCGATCTCGCGCCACAGGTCATATCCGGGAACGTTGTCATCGGTTCTGTTGGCCGGAAGCCACCGCCGTCCCAGCGCACATCGAGCGCCGGAAACGGCTGACGGCTATGCCCGGTAACGCAGCGTGAGCGACGCATTGCCATCCGTAGCGCCGGTCGGAGTCGTCGATTCGCCTCTGCTCGCCCGGATGGACGCCTACTGGCGGGCCGCGAACTACCTGTCGGTTGGACAGATCTATTTGTACGACAACCCTCTTTTACGACGCCCGCTGGACTTGTCGGATGTGAAGCCACTGGTCGTGGGGCATTGGGGCACGACGCCAGGGCAGAACTTCATCTATGTGCATCTGAACCGGATCATTTGCGAACGCGACCCGAACGTCTTCTACATCGCAGGCCCCGGCCACGGCGGGCCCGCTCTGCTCGCAAATACCTACCTCGAGGGCAGCTACACCGAGGTGTACCCAACGATTACTCAGGACGAGGCTGGGATGCGGAAACTGTTCAAGCAGTTCTCGTTCCCAAGCGGGATCTCCAGCCACGTTGCGCCCACCACGCCGGGTTCGATCCACGAGGGCGGAGAGCTTGGGTATTCCCTAAGTCACGCGTTCGGTGCTGTGTTCGACAACCCGAACCTCATCGTTGCGTGCGTGATCGGCGACGGCGAGGCAGAGACTGGGCCGCTCGCCACCGCTTGGCACTCGAACAAGTTTCTCAATCCCGTCAGTGACGGGGCCGTGCTTCCGATTCTGCATTTGAACGGGTACAAGATCAGCAACCCCTCTGTGCTGGATCGCATCGATCGGACCGAACTCGATTATTTCCTACGAGGTTGCGGGTGGAGTCCATACTTTGTCGACGGTCACGACCCGGCCGAGATGCATCGGCTCATGGCCGATGCGATGGACGCCGCATTCACCGACATCGAAGACATCCAGCGTGACTACCGGCGCACGGCTGTTCGCGGTCGTCCGCGATGGCCGATGATCGTGCTGCGTTCACCCAAGGGATGGACTGGCCCCAAAGTCGTTGACGGCCTTGCAGTCGAAGGAACGTTTCGGTCCCATCAGGTACCGCTGCTCGTCGACGCCGATCATCCCGAACATGTTGCCGTGCTTGACGCGTGGCTGCGGAGCTATCGGCCCGAGGAACTGTTTGACGATTCGGGCCGACTTATCGAGGATCTTGGCGACCTGGTGCCGCGAGGCGACCGGCGGATGGGCGCGAACCCGCACACGAACAGCGGAGTGGTGCGCTCCCTCGAGATGCCCGACTTCCGGTCCAATGCGATTGTGGTGAACGCGCCGGGACGAGTCGAGGCTCAGGACACGCGCGTGCTTGGTGAATTCCTTCGTGATCTCCTTATTCTCAACCGGCCCTACGCAAACTTCCGGATTTTCGGGCCAGATGAGACGCTGTCGAATCTCCTCGGCGCGGTGTTCGAGGCCACCGATCGGCAATGGGACGCCATTGAAGTGAGTGGCGACGAGGCGCTCGCTCCGACGGGGATGGTGCTCGACTCGATGCTCAGCGAGCATCAATGTGAGGGGTGGTTGGAGGGATACCTCCTCACCGGGCGGCACGGCGTATTCAATTGTTACGAAGCTTTCATCCACATCATCGATTCAATGTTCAATCAGCACGCCAAATGGCTCAAGGTCACGGCTGAGCTGCCCTGGCGTCGCGACATCGCGTCGCTGAACTATCTCCTCGCATCGCACGTCTGGCAACAGGACCACAACGGCTTTACCCATCAGGATCCTGGCTTCCTCGATCACGTTGTCAACAAGAAGGCCGACGTCGTGCGCGTCTACCTGCCGCCCGACGCCAACTGCTTGCTGTCGGTGATGGACCATTGCTTGCGAAGCCGTCACTACGTGAACGTGGTGGTCGCGGGGAAGAA
>JBBRLC010000203.1:0-3970 GCA_038231595.1 Candidatus Nanopelagicales bacterium
GATTCGTACCTCAAACAATGATCTTGAGCGCGGCGGTTCGCGTGAAAGGGAGTTCCGTCAGTCTCTATTGAACGAACGGTTCTTTCATGTACGGGTTTTCAACGCGGAACCGATGCTTTCTGCCTTAGAGGTACGAACCTGAAGTTGAACTGCAGATTCGTACCTCAAACAATGATCTTGAGCGTACGCCGAGATGCGCGAGGACGTATCCGGCGTACGCAAGGTGCTCTCCCGCCGCCGGGACGAAGAGACCGCTCATACCGCGCGGGCTAAGCCATCGCGGCCAACCTCGATCAGTTTGACCGCGATGTGAAGGTTGCTCGAGCCCTAAAGCATCTTCTCCGCGGGTGGGGGCATCGGACCACTCATGTCCATGCCGTGGACCTCCGCGACTCGCCCCATGAACCACTGGTCGAACGGGTCGTCGGACTGGGCCATCGCACCGATGAATTGGTCAGCGCCGGGGCCGTCTTGCACAACGATCGCCACGTGGCTGCCGTCGGGGTTGGCCTGAAGCCACGCGTGGTGTCCGGTGAGTTCATGTCGGGCGTTGGATGCATCGAACTCGCTCTTTCGCGGACCCTTGAGTTCATCCATCCACGTACGCCAGGTGTCCACCTTGTCCGGAAGAATCAGAGCTGCCATTGCGAACATGTGGTCCCCTTCGTTTGGGTCGAGAAGGAAGTTCGGGTGAACCGCCGGCGTCACAGTGCTCGTCTGGTCGGCTAAAGGCAAGAGTTCCCGTAAACGGATGCGTCGGTGTTATTGGGACTTCGTGGCCATTCGCAGGACGACGAGGAAGATGTCCAGTAACCAAAGGGAACCGAACGTGATGGCGATGAGCGCTGGTATTCGACCTCGCTGTCCAGTCGCCCGGATCTGATTCAGCGCGATTCTTCCTAGTGGAAGGGCGATGGCACCGACAAATGGGATGAAGCCGCAAATCAGGCTCAGAATGGCAAGCGGGTTGACGGCAGTGCTCGCAGCGCCGCGTGACGAATTGGTCCATTGCGGAGCCGCCGCAGTGTCGTTGACCCCGCCAGCCCATGGCGGAACGGCCGGTGTCGCGGTAGACGCGATGGGTGTTTGTGGCGCTGTGTGGGTGGTCCAGGACTGACCGTCCCACCAGCGCATCGTCCCGGTTGAATCGGCATACCATCCCTCGGTCGCAATCGTTGTCTGCTGAACCGGCTCGTTCATGCGGCGCCCCTTCGTCAATGATGATTTTCGGGCTCTTCGACCGACGAAGGGAGAGACTTGATACGCAGAACGGCTTCGAATGCGCGGCGGTTCGCGTGAAAGGGAGTTCCGTCAGTCTCTATTGAACGAACGGTTCTTTCATGTACGGGTTTTCAACGCGAAACCGATGGCCGAAGCGTCTTCGATTCGTCCGGCAGCGATGTCCACCACGAGGTCGTACGCTTGATCATTGGTACGCCGCAATCGGAGTCCATTCATGCCGAGGAAAGCGATCGTCCCCGCGAGCGCCAATCGCTTGTTGCCATCAAGAAGAGCGTGGTTGCGCGCCAACGAATGGAGAAGGGCGGCGGCCTTGTCCTGAATCGATGAGTAGGCGTCACGGCCGTCCACAGTTGACTGAGGACGCGAGCACGCGGCTTCGAGCAAACCAAAATCTCGTACCTGTGGTGGCCGACCCATCACGCGCTCGGCGATGTAGAGCAAGTCCTCGACGTCGAGGTAGATCACTGTCCGAGTCGCTCCAACGCTTCCGCGTACCTGGGCAACTGCTCATCTAAGACGCGATCCAGAAGTTGGCGGCGACTCGTTCGTTCGATGTAGTCGCGTACGGCTTCCCGAGCGACATCCTGCATCGACCGCCCTTCCAGCCCCGCGCGCTGTCGCAGGGCTTCAGTCTCGTCAGGGGTCAAGCGCAGGGTCATGGCCATGACAAGATGGTATCGGGTCTGATACCGGGACGAAGGAGAGTGCTTGGGTCTGCGTGCGGCCTCACGGGCTCGGGCGTAGACTCACCCGAGCGTAAGTGAAATGTTTCACAAGCGCTCAAGTAGGCCCAGAACACCACCACCGAGAGCCCCCGAGGTACGCCGTGAATCCCGCGCTCGAGTCAGCGACGCCGCCTCCGTCGACCACCCCTTCGTCGGCTCCAGTCGCCTCCGATCACCACCGACCGTCGACGACCCCCGCGTCGACGACAGTCGCGTCGGCGAGCGAACGACGCGACCGAGACGCCGACGTCATCGTGGTCGGGGCCGGACCGGCCGGCAGCGCGACCGCCTACCACCTCGCCCAACGTGGCCTCGACGTCCTCCTGCTCGAAAAGAGCGAATTCCCCCGCGAAAAAGTTTGCGGCGACGGCCTCACACCGCGCGCGGTGAAGGAGCTCATCGCGATGGGCATCGACACCACCGAACAAGCCGGCTGGCTTCGCAACAAAGGACTCCGGATCATCGGTGGCGGACACCGCCTCGAGATGCCCTGGCCGGATCTCGCGTCCTATCCCGACTATGGCCTCGTGCGCCCTCGCAGCGACTTCGACGAGATCCTCGCCCGCACCGCCCAAAAGGCCGGCGCGCGTTTACATGAACGCACCAACGTCACCGGTCCGATCGTCGACAGAGCCGGGCGCATTGAAGGCGTGACCGCAGTTGCGATTGACGCTGACGGCCACAAGGGCGAACCCGCGACGTACCGAGCACCACTCGTTGTCGCTGCCGACGGCAACTCGACGCGTCTGAGTCTCGCGATGGGCCTCCAGAAGCGCGATGACCGACCGATGGGTGTTGCGGTACGCACCTACTACAAGACGCCGCGCCACGACGACGACTGGCTTGAGTCGTGGCTCGAGTTATGGGACGGCAACACGCTACTTCCCGGATCCGGATGGATCTTCGGAATGGGCGACGGTACGTCCATCGTGGGGCTCGGAATCCTCAATACCTCCAAGGCTTTTGGCACCGTCGACTACAAAGACCTGCTCACGCGCTGGCTCGATGAAACTCCCGAAGAGTGGGGCTTCCGCGAAGAAAACATGACCAGCCCGATCCGCGGCGCGGCATTACCGATGGGCTTCAATCGGAAGCCGCACTACACCCGCGGGCTGCTCCTTGTCGGCGACGCCGGCGGCATGGTCAACCCCTTCAACGGCGAAGGAATCGCGTACGCCATGGAGTCCGGCGCCCTCGCCGCCGACGTCATCGCGCAAGCACTCGCTCGGCCCACCGTGGACTCGCGGGAGAAGCAACTCGGCGACTACCCGCGCATCTTGAAGCAGACGTACGGCGGCTACTACACACTCGGTCGCTACTTCGTGAAACTCATTGGACACCCCGAAGTCATGCGCCTTGCAACCAACAAGGGACTGGCCCACAAGCAGCTAATGGCCATTGCGTTGAAGTTGCTCGCTAACCTCACCGACCCCCGCGGCGGAGACGCCACGGACCGCGTTATCAACGCGCTGGCGAAGGCGGTCCCCAGTGCCTAATCGAGGTCGCGCAAAGTTCTCGATCGCAACTTCCGGAGTGCGCGGTCAGCGGGCTTGCTCGGCCCATAAGATGACCGCCGACTACACCACCGATGAGTTCCTGCAAGTAGCCGCAATGAAGACGCGAATGGATGAGGAGGGTGCTTCGCGATGACGTCGTACCTGCCGGTTCTCCTGCTCGGCGGACTGGCCCTCCTGTTCGCGGCGTTCTCCGTGACTGCTGCCCACCTCACCGGGCCGCGGCGCTACAACCGCGCCCGCTTGGACGCCTACGAGTGCGGAATCGAACCGACACCGCAACCCGAGGGTGGCGGCCATTTCCCGGTCAAGTTTTTCCTCACCGCGATGCTCTTCATCGTGTTCGACATCGAGATCGTGTTCCTCTACCCGTGGGCAATCACCTTCGATCGACTCGGCGTCTTCGGCTTGGTCGAAATGGTTCTCTTCATCGCCACCGTATTGACGGCGTACGTCTTCGTGTGGCGCCGAGGCGGCCTCGAATGGGAC
>JBBRLC010000204.1:0-3958 GCA_038231595.1 Candidatus Nanopelagicales bacterium
GAATCAATCCGGATGATCTGCATACGGCGTTCGGCTACGAGGGCGTGCCGTCACGCTCACCAAAAGCTTGGCTAAGCATCTGCATCGCGGAACTCAACTCTGCTGGCAAGACCCACACTTTGCTGGCGTTCCCATTTGCGATGGCGGGAAGTTGCTGGAGGTATTGGTAGGCCAGCACCTTGGGGTCAGGGTCACCGGCGTGAATTGCCGCGAAGATTTTCCCGATGGCCTCCGCTTCGCCGTTCGCGCGGAGCACTGTGGCCTGAGCGTCACCTTCTGCGTTGAGGATGGCGGCCGTCTTTTGACCTTCGGCGGTCAAGATCGCGGATTGTTTCGCTCCTTCGGCGGTCAGGATGCTGGCTCGCTTTTCACGGTTGGCCCGCATTTGCTTCTCCATCGACTCCTGGACGCTCGCAGGTGGGTCGATCGCCTTGAGTTCGACGCGATTGACTCGGATGCCCCACTTGCCAGTTGCCTCGTCGAGCACTCCACGAAGTTGGGCGTTGATTTCATCGCGCGAGGTCAACGTGTCCTCGAGGTCCAAACTGCCGATCACGTTACGGAGCGTCGTAATCGTCAACTGCTCGATACCGAGGAGGAAGTTTGCGATCTCATAGGTAGCAGCTTTCGGGTCAGTCACCTGGAAATAGATAACCGAGTCGATGCTCACAACCAGGTTGTCCGAGGTGATCACCGGTTGCGGCGGGAACGAGACGACCTGCTCGCGCATGTCCACCAACGGAAGCAAACGATCGACGAACGGAATCAAGATGGACAGTCCCGGATTCAAGGTTCGGGCGTAGCGACCGAGGCGCTCAACGATTCCGGCTCGAGCCTGCGGGACGATACGCACCATCCGACTCAGCACAAGCAATACCAGCAGGACGACGACGAGCGAGCCGATGAGTGATGCTTGCATCTGGGACTCCGTTGTTGAATCTTCAGGACCTACCGGACGTACGGGACTCGAACCATCTATCCGACCAGCGCAGTCGCGCCGGAGATTTCAATCACGTGAAGGACCTCCCCCACGTCGTGCTCGACTGACGGGTCGTAGGACCGGGCCGACCAGACCTCGCCACCGATCTTTACCCGACCATCGCGCGCATTCACGGCTTCAACGACGACAGCCTCTTGGCCTGACAAGGCATCAACACCTGTCCGAAGCGACGCCGGAATTCGCAAATGCCGAAGCGCGACAGGCCGCACGAAACCGACGAGCAACAAGGACATCACCGCAAAGACCCCGAACTGAGCACTTGCTCCGACGCTGAGCAATGCCAGCACCGACGCGGCTATGGCACCGCCAGCGAGCATGATGAAAATCAGATTGACAGTCAAAACTTCCAAAACGATGAGCGCCACCGCGGCGATCGCCCAGGCCACCCATGCATCCACGTAGTAAGACTATGCGCACTGTCTCTTTGAATCACCGAGCCCGGGCGAACCAGCGAGCTCCATAGCGACCGATGACCCGTTCGACGCTGAGATCGACGCCAAATGTGGCCGACAGCGCGTCGTCGGTGAGCACAGCCTCAATCGGTCCAGACGCCACGATCTGACCCCCTCGGAGCAACAGCGCATGCGAGATCCCCGGTGGGATCTCTTCTACGTGATGAGTGACCAAGACGATGGCAGGACCGTCGGGAGAGTGCGCCAACTCCGTGAGCCGGCGGAGCAAGTCCTCCCGGGCGCCCAAATCGAGACCCGCTGCGGGTTCATCGAGCAACAGGAGTTCGGGGTTGGGCATCAAAGCGCGCGCGATCTGAACGCGCTTGCGCTCGCCTTCGGACAACGTGCCGTAGACGCGATGCCACAGCTGCCCAGCTCCCAGGTGGTACAACAAGGCGTACGCCCGTTGTTCATCGGTGGCGTCATAACTTTCCCGCCAGCGCCCAAGCACGGCGTACGACGCGGTCATGACCACGTCCCGGACGTACTCCTGCGGCGGCACCGTCTCGGCCAGCGCGGCGCTGGCCAAGCCGATTCGCGGGCGCAACTCGAAGACGTCAACGGCCCCCAGTCGCTCACCCAGGATTTCCACGGTTCCACTTGTGGGGTGCATGGCCGCGGCGCACAGTGAGATCAACGTGGTTTTTCCGGCGCCGTTAGCGCCCAAGACGACCCACCGTTGGGCAGCATCAACTTGCCACGAGATATCGCTAAGCAAGGTCGAGCCGCCCCGAACAACTCCGGCATTGGTGAGGCGAAGTACAACGCTCACCAATACTCCTTCGCGGCTCTTTGCGGGCGTTCAACTCGTGGCGCGACGTCACGCCAAACCCTAGTGGCAATATTCTTCGCTCCATGTCGATGTTCCCCCGCGGCGGCATGTTCGTCGCCTGGACGAACGCGTGGCTGGATGGCCGCGCGAGCCTCGACGAAGCTGACATCCACACCGTCGCCGGCGACGCCCTCCACCGAATGGTTGGCCTCAATCACGCCGCGATCACCACCGGTACCGGAATCAATGATGAACCGCTCGCGCTTTCGATTGGTCTGAGCCAGTTGCGAACCCTCGGAGTAACTGGTGTTCGGCTGGTCTTGCCCGTACCCGGTGATGCGTCGGGATTGCCCGGACCCAGAACATTCAACGAGGCCGCGATCGAGGCACGCGAGGCAGTAGTGGCCCAGGGCGCGGTTCCCTTCGGGCTCATTCCCAGCGTCGCGTCGTCGGGTCAGGGCGTCGTGGTGCGTTGGGACCTTGAGTTGGTCGACGCCGATAGATCCATTCCCAGCGGTCGACTGTCCGAGCATGAACGCGACCTCGCCGAAGCCCTCCAAGAAACGACGGCGGCGATGGAGGGATTGGATCTGGCCAAGGAGCGACCCGACCTCGCCGATCGACTTCGCTTCATCGATCGAGAGGTTGGCCGACTGGTGTTCCCACCTACATTGAGTCCGCGACGACGTCGGCTGATCTCTTCCGCGACACGGCTGGCATCCATCATCGCGTGGGCGTCGGAAGACGATGGCGCGGCAATTACCTCCACCCAGGCGCACGCCCGCACACAGGCTTTTGCGCCGATGTCCGCCGCCGCCCGGCGGTCCCTGATCGCTGCGTACGGCGGGCGCGCCGGCGACGAGGACTAACCCGAGGCAAGTTCCGCGGGCCGCGCCGATAGATTGTTTCCGCGATGGAGACTCAGCGCACTCTTATGGTGACCCTCAATGGACGCGACCGTCCCGGTGTCACCGCTTCTCTCACCGCAGCACTCGCCGACTTTGATGTAGAACTACTCGACGTCGAACAAATCGTTGTACGAGGGGCACTCATCCTCGGTCTTCTTGTTGGTGGCGAGCACTCGGTCTTGGTTGATGTTGCCGAGACGGCTCGCCGAGTCGCAAATGATTTGGGGATGGACGTCGACGTCGTTGAAGGCGCTGACGAGGATGATCCACGCAAACGCGGACGCCTCGCGGTCACTGTGCTGGGGTCGCCGCTGCGGCCAGGCGCGGTGTCGACATTGACGCGGCGCATTGCCGCCGAGGGCGCCAACATCGACCGCATTACTCGGGTTGCGTCGTATCCGGTGACCGCGATCGAGTTGGAGGTGTCAGGCGCCGACCGAGACCAACTGCGTCGCGCCTTAGCCGACCAAGCAATCACCTCGCATGTCGATGTCGCCGTACAACTTGCCGGCTTGCACCGACGTGGCAAGCACCTCGTGGTCATGGACGTTGACTCCACCCTGATCCAAGACGAGGTCATCGAAGTCATCGCTCGACATGCTGGTTGTGAAGCTGAAGTTGCCGAGGCGACCGCTGCGGCCATGAACGGGCATATAGATTTCGGTGATTCCCTTCGTATGCGAGTGGCCCTGCTCAAAGGCGTGGACGCAGCCTTACTCGATCGCGTGCGAGACGAAATCACCATCACCCCGGGCGCGCGAACCCTGTGCCGCACCTTGAAGCGTCTGGGCTATTCCTTGGCTGCTGTTAGCGGCGGATTTAGTCA
>JBBRLC010000205.1:0-3929 GCA_038231595.1 Candidatus Nanopelagicales bacterium
ACACCATCGTGGCTCGCGCGCTCGACGCGTGAATCGGCGAACCGACGGGAATCAGGACGGCCATCAAACTGAGCAAGAGGAATACAAAACCAATCCGGACAAATCCAACTCGGGCAAAATTCACGCGTAGATTCGTCGAAGGCATGCGGTCGATCGTGGCATGACTCGTGCGATGAAGGGAACCCCACGATTTATTCATCACCTAGATATCGGCCGAAATCCCGTCCGGCTTTGACAAACCTGCAGGTCAAACGCCGTGACCCAGGTCACCAAGTTATTTTTGCGACGGCGAAGACGACGAGATGCCTAGTTCACCCGTTTCGAACACAGCCCTAACGCAGCGTCAAGACCAGGCATACTTATTGGACCGTTGCGTGGATTCATCGTCACGCTTGGTGAAATCCCCTAGTGGAAAACTCCGGCACCTGTTCAAGGACCCGCCACATTGAGTCGATAGGCACGCATGAGCGACTCCCTCCCCACCTCCGTCACGGCGCATCCGGCTGCGTCAGGAGAGCACAGTGAAATCATCCGGCCCGCGGCGGTACTAGAGAGCAGAGTCGCCGCACGAGTACTGACGTGGTTGCGGGGGTCTGACGTGTCTCTCGACGGCGTATGGAATGCGTCCGCAGCACTGTGGCAACGCTATGACCGACCGTGGGATGGCCCCGGCGGTACTCGCGGGACGTCTACTCTCATCGGCTCTCTTGCCGTCATGTACGACGCACCGAACCGCTACGAAGTCACGATCTACAAGGTGACAATCACGCCACTCGGCGTTACCGCCAACTGGACGGTGAAACGCTTGTGCGAAGACGCCCTCGCGCCCACCGGTCTCACTCTGGCCATGCTGCCTCGAGCCGATTTGGCAAACGCGCCGCTCGTCGATCCGTTCCGCCGCTAAGCCAACGCGTCAGAAGACGTCCGACGGGACGTACTGACCCCACACATCGCGGAGCGCGTCTGACACTTCGCCAACGGTCGCGCGAAGTCGTAGTGCCTCTCTCATCGGATACAACAAGTTTTCCGATCCGGCGGCAACGCGACGGATCTCGTCGAGTGCTTTTATCGTGGCGTCGTTGTCGCGCTCGGATCGAAGGATCGACAATCGATCCGCCTGTTCACGACCGATCGCGGGATCAACTCGAAGCGGCACATAGGGCTCCTCCTCGTCCAAGGCGAACTTGTTGAGTCCCACCACGATGCGATCACCAGAATCAATCTGTTGAGCAATCTGGTATGCCGAGCGTTCGATCTCGCTTTTCTGAAATCCACGTTCGATCGCAGCGACCGCGCCACCCAGATCCTCGACACGAGCCATTAGCGCGGCGGCAGCAGCCTCCAAGTCGTCTGTCATTGACTCGACGACGTAGGAGCCAGCAAAGGGATCCACCGTGGTGGTGACGTCAGTCTCGTACGCCAAGACCTGTTGAGTGCGAAGCGCCAAACGTGCGGCTTTCTCAGTCGGCAATGCGATTGCCTCATCAAATGAATTCGTATGCAGGGATTGAGTGCCACCGAGCACGGCCGCCAAGCCCTGAACCGCCACCCGCACCATGTTCACTTCGGGCTGTTGAGCGGTGAGTTGCACTCCAGCCGTTTGGGTGTGGAAGCGCAGCATATGTGACTTCGGATTGGTGGCCCCAAATTCGTCGCGCATGATTCGTGCCCAAATGCGTCGTGCCGCGCGGAATTTCGCCACCTCTTCCAGCAGCGTCGTTCGAGACACGAAGAAGAAGGCAAGTCGCGGAGCGAATTCGTCCACATCTTGACCGGACGCGATCGCAGCTCGCACGTACTCAATTCCGTCGGCCAAAGTGAAGGCAATCTCCTGTGCAGGCGTGGCTCCGGCTTCGGCCATGTGGTAGCCGGAGATCGAGATCGTGTTCCACTTCGGAATCTCTGCGCGGCAATAACTGAAGATGTCGGTGATCAATCGCAGTGACTGCTGGGGCGGGTAGATATACGTGCCGCGGGCGATATATTCCTTCAGTACGTCATTTTGGGTAGTGCCATTGAGTTGCGCTCCACTGATCCCATGCTCTTCAGCGACCAATTGATAGAGGAGCAACAGGATCGCGGCGGGCGCATTAATTGTCATCGACGTCGATACGCGGTCTAGCGGAATGCCATCGAAGAGAATTCGCATGTCATCGATCGAATCGATAGCGACTCCGACCTTGCCGACTTCCCCGTCTGCAAACGCATGGTCGCTGTCGTAACCCATCTGGGTCGGGAGGTCGAAGGCCACCGAAAGACCAGTCGTGCCGGCGGCCAAGAGTTGGTGATAGCGACGATTGGATTCAACGGCCGTGCCGAAACCGGCGTACTGCCGCATCGTCCACGGACGACCCGTGTACATCGAGGGATAGACGCCACGGGTGTACGGGTATTCACCGGGTTCGCCGAGTTGGGTTTGAGAGTCCCAATCAGCCATGTCTGCGGGGCCGTACAAGGGCTGAATCGGCAGACCGGATTCGGTCGTGGCCATGCGGGCTACTCCTGACGACTGAGGCGGCCAGATGTCCATGACCGTGCGTCAACGGTAACGATGGCGCGCCGTGAGCCCTCGAGCGCATGCCGGTTGCCGGTATCAGCGCCTAGGGTTGCTCCCGCCATGACTGCTCGAATCCCGCGGGCCCTTGCTGGGCTAGGTGCAGCCGCTTTGGGCGTGATGTGCCTGTCGACCCCCGCGAGTGCGATCCCATCGACGGGATCAACAATTGGCGGGGACGAGTTGCGGCTTCCCGGTCCGGTTGTTCATTACCTGGCTGGCGCAACGGGGTTGCCAGCGGTGAAGGCCGGATCCTGGGTCGTCGCTGACATCACAACTGGGCAAATACTGGCAGCTCACAACGCACACCTTCGGCTGCGACCGGCGAGCACGCTCAAGACATTGACGTCTCTCACGGTTCTCGACAAGCTGGATCTCGCCACCATTTATCGCGCCGCACCCAGTGATAGCAACGCGGGCGGAAGCCGGGTCGGGGTCGTCGCCAACGCGACCTACACGGTGAATGATCTGCTGCACGGTCTGCTGCTACCCAGCGGCAACGACGCGGCGAGTTCGCTGGCCCATGCCTACGGGGGTTGGCACAAAACGGTTGCTGCCATGAACGCCAAAGCCCGGCAACTCCAGGCTCTGGACACGCGTGCCATCAACCCCAGTGGCCTCGACGCCGACGGACAGTACTCCAGCGCATACGACCTGACCCTGTTCGCTCGAGCAGCGTTGGCCAACTCCACGTTTCGCACGATCAGCGGATCCAAGTCCTACATCTTTCCCGGTGTCACCAACGCCAAGACAGGCAAGCGATCGGCCTACCGAATCTATTCAGAGAACCGACTCCTACTCCACGGCTACAAAGGCACCATTGCTGGGAAGACAGGATTTACGTCTAAAGCCGGTCGCACTTTTTGGGGTGCCGCTACCCGCAATGGACACACGCTCGCGGTTGCTTTGATGAAGATCGACGGTCCAACTGAAAGCGCCGCGAAAGCCTTGCTGTCGTGGGGTTTCCACAATCGAGCTCATCTCAGGCCGGTAGGCGTCCTGGTTGATCCGGTGTCGGCCGGCACGCCGGTCGCCCCGGGGATCGGCGCAGCTTCAGGCGTCGATGTCAGCGCGACCTATCGGGAACCGGGTGGTGGCGACGGGGGCATGCCATTTGCGCTCACATTGCTCGGCGCGTCAGCGATAGGTGTGACCGCGACCTATTGGCGTCGTCGAACAAAACCGTCGTCGACGCCCGACGCAACAGAAGTCACCTCGTCCGAGGGGTAACGAAGCCCAACCGGTCATAGGCGGCCGCCAGGGTCGCTTCGGCGACCGCATTAGCTTTGCCGGCTCCAACGGACATCAGGCGCTGCAGTTCCGTCTCATCGCTCAACACGTCCGAAGTCCGCTTCTGGTAGGTCACGGCAAAATC
>JBBRLC010000206.1:0-3929 GCA_038231595.1 Candidatus Nanopelagicales bacterium
CCACCGCGGTGCTCGATGTGACCGGCCGACTCTCTGCGGCCATACCCGGTTCAGGGCGCGCGGCAGTGATTGATCTGAACGACGCGAAAGTGGTCGAGGGAGCATCAGCGATCAGTACGGCGACGACCTCGCTGCGCGCCGGACTACGCGACGCTTCTTCGCACCTACCCGGCGATGCGGCGCAACTGCTCCCAGGACTAGCGGTGGGTGACACGTCGAGAATCGATACGACCCTGATCGACGACATGCGTGCTGCCGGACTCACTCATCTCACCGCGGTCTCTGGGAGCAACGTCGCCATGATCGTGGTGGTGATTCTCGTCTTAGCCACGGCGCTACGGGTGCGCGGGCGATGGCGATTCGCAATAGGCCTGCTGGCCATTCTTGGGTTCGTGGCACTGGTCCGCCCAGACCCTAGTGTCATGCGCGCCGCCGCCATGGGAACGATCGCGTTGCTACCTGTTCTGCTTGGCGGGCGCGCACGTGCCGCTGCGTCCCTGTGCGCCGCCGTGTTTGTTTTGCTTCTGCTCGATCCGTGGCTCGCTGTGTCGTACGGGTTCGGTTTGTCCGTGTTCGCGACCGGCGGTCTGATCGTCGGTTCGTCCCGACTTACCGCATCGCTACGTGCTCGACTCCCCGACGGCGTCTGGCCGTGGCTGATCGAGGCAGCCGCTGTGACGGTGTGCGCCCAAATCGCCGTTGCTCCGCTCCTCGCGGCAATGGGCGGCTCGTTGGGATTGGCCTCGATTCCTGCGAATGTCTTTGCCGCACCGGCGGTTGCCCCAGCGACTGCGTTGGGAATCGCGAGTGCCTTGATGAGTGCGGTGAATCCCGTTGCAGCCCAGGGGATTGCGTGGGTCGCCGCGGCTCCCACAGAGTGGATTGCGATGGTTGCGCACTTGTGCGCGGGTCTTCCCGGCGGTGTGCTAGCAATTCCGAACGGACCACTTGGCGCTGGCATCGTCCTTGCCGTGCTGGGTGCACTTGCGCTGCTCTGGACTGCTCGTGCGCGCGTGCGCCGCGGGTCTGTCGTGGCGTACACCCACGTCGTTGCACGACCCAAGACCAGTGTGACGGCTCTGGCCTTCGTCCTCGTTGTTGGCTATCTGGTTCCACCTGGGGGAGCCAGTGCGAGTTGGCCACCGCAAGGTTGGGTGATGGTGGCCTGCGATGTCGGTCAAGGCGATGCAGTCGTACTTCGGGTATCTGAGCAGTCCGCCGTCGTTGTCGATGCTGGTCCGGATCCGAAACTTGTCGATCGATGCCTGTCCGACTTGGGCGTCACGAGCGTGCCGCTGCTGATCCTGACGCACTTCCATGCCGACCACGTGGAGGGCGTACCCGGAGTTCTGCGTGGTCGATCGGTCGGACTGATCGAGGTCTCGCCCCTTGCCGAACCAACCGATGGTGTCCGCCGCGTGTCGGCGTGGGCGCGCGATGCAGGGGTCCCGATTCGTACCGCGCAGGTTGGGGAGACAGCCGCGATCGGCATCGTGGGCTGGCGGGTGCTCTGGCCGCAGCGATTGATTCACGGTGAGGGAAGCGACCCGAACAACGCCAGCGTGGTGTTACTCGTACGCCTAGGAGGGCTTCGGATTCTGTTGACCGGCGACGTGGAACCTGCGGCGCAGTTGGCGCTGCGAAGAAATCTGGCGAGCGACGCCGAACTTCGTGATCTCGATGTCGTGAAGGTGCCACACCACGGTTCGCGACACCAAGACCCGATGTCAGCGATGTGGTGGCGACCGCGGGTGGCGATCATCTCCGTGGGCGCGGGCAACGACTACGGCCATCCAGCTCAGGACACAATCGCAGCGTACGAGGCAGTGGGTGCGGTAGTCCTCCGAACGGATCATCAGGCCGACATCGCGATTGTGGTTGATGCACAAGGTCTGCGGGCTGTCTCTCGTCGTTGAGATGACGTTGCCCGACCTGGGTCTGAGGGCCATGCGATAGTGGCCCGGATGAGCGAGAAGAGCCCGCGCCGTACGTCCGCGCCGAAGTCCGCCGGGGCGGCTTCGGTGACCGACGCGGTCCTCTCGGAAGCGCGTCTAGTGTTGGTGCACGGTAAAGAAGACTTTCTCGCCGAACGCGCCATTGATCGGGTGGTTTCACTCGCGCGCGATCGGGATCCCAACTTCCAACGCTGTGTGGTTCGTGCCGACGCCGACTCCGCGGTCACGGATCTGGCCGATGCATTAGCACCCACGTTGTTCGACGACCCGTCGGTCGTGATCATCGCGGCGGCCGACTCCGCCGATGATCGTTTCCTCGGACTCCTCGGCTCTTCGATCGCCGACCTTGGCGAATCGCGCTGCATCGTCGTCTGGCATCCAGCTGGACCGAAGGGCCGGGCCGTGGCCGACAAGGTGAAAGCGCTTGGCGCCGTTGTTCTCGTCTGCGAACCAATGAAGAGTTTCGCTTTGCCCGGTTTCGTTCAAGCCGAACTCCAGAAGCACGCACGCAAGGCGACTGAGGGAGCGGTTGAGCTCCTGGTCACCGCTATCGGTGAGGATCTGCGCGGGCTTGCTGCTGCCGTCGCGCAGTTGGCCAGCGACGTGCCCGCCGATCCGATCGACGAAGCGGCAGTGCTGGCGTACCACGACGGAGTGGCCGATGTGAAGGGCTGGGACGTCTCGGACGCCCTCTGGGGTCTGCAACCTGACGCCGTACTAACGGCATTGCGTCACGCCGAGCAGATCAAGCCCGGATCGGGCCCGGCGTACACGGCGTCGCTGGGTTCAGGATTGCGTAGCCTGGTGCGGTTCGCAGGCGCACCACGTGGTGCATCCGATGCCGACATCGCGCGCGAAGTCGGCGTCCCCCCATTCAAAGTCCGGATCATTCGCGCCCAACTCGCGCGGTGGACGCCGTCGCAGCTCGCGGGCGCCGTACGCCGTATCGCCGAAGCCGATCATCAGGTGAAGGGTCGCACCGAGACTGGGGACGGGGTTGACCCGGCGCTTCAGGCGTACGCGCTGGAGCGAGCCGTGATCAGTATTCTCGCGAGTCGCACAACCGAATAGCGGCACTGACCGAAAGAAGACGCTACCGCGAAAGTGGAGTTGGTCGACCAAGATCAAAGTTTGAGGTACGAACCTGAAGTTAAACTAAGGGTTTGTACCTCTAAGGCAAGTGCCTGGGTTAGAGGGAGGCAGCGCGGGTGGCCATCGCGGACTTGCGATTCGCGGCCTGGTTCATGTGGATGACGCCCTTGCTCGCGGCCTTGTCCAACTGGCGTGAGGCCTCGACGAGCGCGACCTGAGTCGCGGCCGCATCGCCGGAGTCAGCCGCGTCACGGAACTTGCGGATCGACGTCTTGATTCCAGACTTGACCGCCTTGTTGCGTTGGCGGGCTTCCTCATTGGTACGGATCCGCTTGATCTGTGACTTGATGTTCGCCACGAAGTTGCCTCTACTCGCTGTGATCGGTCCCGACCGCGGTCGAGACGAAGTGGTTGCTGCTGGGTCAGTTCGGCGCGGCCACCAAGCGACCCACTGGGGGCCCACATATCGGGCACACGCGACGTGGAAGGCTAGCGCACGGGCCTGGCCGCGCCCAAATCGAGGCCCAGCGTCCCGCGGAAGCTCGCCGGGCCAGCCGGTGCGCGGGGTCTCGGCAACGTGGGACTATGGACAGTCCCATTGGCGGTCTCGCTGACCTCAAGCTGGAAGACGACGGTGTCTGTTACTCCGCCGCAGCCCGGTGCCACTGATCCGGCCCTCATCCGCAACTTCTGCATCATCGCCCATATCGATCATGGCAAGTCGACTCTGGCCGACCGGATGTTGCAAATAACCGGCGTCGTGGATGCCCGCTCGATGCGCGCGCAATACCTCGACCGAATGGACATCGAGCGCGAACGCGGCATCACGATCAAGAGTCAGGCGGTCCGGCTGCCGTACACCGCCGATGACGGCATCGCATA
>JBBRLC010000207.1:0-3922 GCA_038231595.1 Candidatus Nanopelagicales bacterium
GGCAGTCCCACCAGTCGCCAGCGAGGACTCCCTCAGCGGGACTCAAAACCCCATAGACCTTGAGTCGCGCAGGTACGCCGGCGAGCGGATTATTCGGCGTCGACAACTCCCGCCGAATACCAGCGACCAGCGGTGCGTCTTGGGCGAGTCCCTCTCGGGCGGCGCGTGCCTCGTCAATTTCGGCGACGAGTTGGCGACGCATCGACTCAGCATCTCGACCGGCGGCCTCCATTTCTGGCGGCCCTTCCACCGAGATCGCACGCATGTGTTCCCCGTCGCTTGCCACGTCTCGAAGTTGATCGCGTAGGTCTTCCAGCGGTCGCAGAACCCACCGCCCAAAGAGGAAGGCCGAGGCGATGAGCAGACAGATCAGAACGAGACCCGCGAAGGCAAGTGCGAGAGCAAGTTGGCGCGCGACGTCAGAGAGTCGGTCGTACTCAACCGAGCGCTGGTGGTCGATGGCTTGCCGCAGCGCAATTGCTGAGCCGCGAAGTTCAGCAAATAGTCGGTTGGCTTCGGCACTGAATGTCAACGTCACGGCTTGCTGGGCATAGTCGTTCTGCGGTGTCGCGCTGCGCCGCAAACTTATTGCAGGTGAAGTGATTTGGGTGGTCCAGGTATTCAGGGCCGCCGACGTCTTGGTGATCAGCGCGGCAATCTCTGGGTCATCTCCGACAAGATTCTGGATCCCTTGAAGCGCGTCATCGGCCCGCTGGCCAGCAGATTCGTACGCCGCCAGGCTGGTGTCTGTCGCCTGAAGCATGAAGATGATTTCTTCGCGCTGCATGTCATCGACGGAAATGATGAAGTCGCTGCTGAGGTCGGAGGCAGGCTGTAGCCGCCGCAGAACTTCCGAACCGCTGTTGGTGACATCGGAGTACGAACGCCACACGCCGACGCCGAGTGCGGCCATGACGACCGCAGCCACAGCGACGAGTCCAAAGACGCGGGCCCGAAGAGTCATGGTGGGCAGGCTAGTCGGCGCGACGTCGCCGGCGATGCGCATACTCTTGCGCGGTGACCTCGCCAACACCAGACCGTGACGCACACGTTGTGCTACGACCGGACTTGGAATCACTCCCCCCCTACCGCGCGGGGCGATCGGCTGCCGGACCACAAGGTGTCGTTGCCTACAAGCTGTCCAGCAACGAAAGCCCCTACGATCCACTTCCGCGAGTGCGCGACGCGCTGGCGGCGGCGGCGGCCGACCTCAACCGCTACCCGGATCCCGGAGCTCGTGAACTCAGCGCCGCACTCGCTTCTCGCTGGAACGTCCCGGCTGATCACATCGCCACCGGGACGGGCTCTGTCGGTGTATGTCAACAGATCATTTCCGCGTGCGCCAGCCCGGGAGATGAGGTGATCTACGCCTGGAGATCCTTCGAGGCCTACCCGCTGATAACGACGATAGCTGGGGCGAGTTCGGTGCAAATCCCGTTGCGTTCCGACGAGTCTCACGACCTCGACGCGATGGTCGAGGCGGTCACCCCCCGTACGAGGGCAATCCTGATCTGCACCCCGAACAACCCCACCGGAGCTGTCGTGCAGCATCGCGACCTCGTGGTATTCCTCGCACGGGTCCCGTCGCACATCGTGGTCGTTGTTGATGAGGCGTACGTTGAATTCGTTGGCGACGCCGGCGCTGCTGATGGCCTCGCCTTGTATCGAGAACACCCAAACGTCGTTGTGTTGCGCACGTTTTCCAAGGCGTACGGTCTGGCCGCACTGCGGGTTGGATTTGCCATCGCGCATGCGCCGATTGCTGATTTGCTGCGCAGAGTCGGGATGCCGTTCGCTGTCTCTAGCTTGGCTCAAGTGGCGGCGCTGGAGTCACTGCGAGCGGAAGCGGAACTCGCCACGCGAGTGCAGGAGACACTCGACGAGCGGGAGCGCATGTTCACTGAATTGGTGCGGCAAGGTCACCCGATGACTGCGTCACATGGCAACTTTGTCTGGCTGCGCCTCGGCGCCGCATCGGTGGATTTCGCCGGACTCTGTGCAAATAAGGGTCTCGCAGTTCGCGCGTTTGCCGGAGAGGGCGTACGCATCACCGTTGGTGTCCCCGCTGCTAACGATCGGCTGCTTTCTCTAACTGCGGAGTTCGCTCACCGCTGACCACGAGCACTACGCCAGCGACAACGATGGCGCCGCCGATGGCGACGTTTGTGGTGATGGATTCGCCCTTGACCAGCCACCCCAAGAAAACGGCGACGACTGGGTTCACGTAGGCGTACGTCGCGACAAGCGACAACGGCGCATTGCCGAGGAGCCAGACGTACGCGCTGTACCCCACGATCGAACCGATCAGGACGAGGTAGATCCAGGCAATCCACGATTGGGTGCTGGTCCCGGACAACACAGCGGCGGTGATCCGCTCACCGCGGGCAACTCCGCCGATGCAAAGGATGAGTCCGCCGAAGAGCATCTCGTAGGTGGTGAGAGTGAATGCGTTCTCCGGCAACGTGAGCCGCGTGACCAAGAAACTCCCAATCGCCCAGCACGCGGATCCGACCACGATAACCAAACCCCACACGCCAGTGCTGTTGCCAGAAGCTGCGTTGGAGTCCGGCAGGAAGAGGACCGCGACGCCGACCAATCCCACGAAGACGCCCAGCCACGTCCACAGATGAGGTCGCTGTCCTTGGGTCAGGCGCAGCAGCACGATCCAGAAGGGGACGACGGCGATGATGAGCGCCGCGACGCCCGACGCGACATAACGCTCGGCAAGTGTCAGCAGTCCGATCCCGCAGCCGAGTAGCAAGAATCCGATCAATGCTGATCCCAGTGCCTCTTCACCCGAGATCCGCAGGACCGATGGCCCTCGCGCGACCACCAAGACAATGCCGAGAATGACAGCGGCGGCGATAAATCGCGTTCCGATGCCCAGTAGCGGCGGCATCGTCTCAACGACGACGGCGATAGCCAGATACGTCGACCCCCACACGATGTAGACCGTGGTCAGGGCAGCCCACGTCGCGCTTTGGTTTGGAGCCGGAGTGCTCACATGAGGCTCAATGAACTCGTGTTCGTTCCTACCGACGTGGCGAGAAATTCACGATCCTGGGCCGTCAATTGCAGGCCCAGGGCGTTCGCGCAATCGGTGCCAGAAGCCGTTCGAGTGGCGCCGGGGATCGGCATGATGATAGGTGAGAGTCCAAGAAGTCATGCCAGCGCGACTTGTTGGGGCTGACCTCGTGGGTGGCGGCTTCAGCGCCGAATTGTTGGCGTGAGGTGTCGGCAATGTTTCCCTCGTCCCGAAGAGTCAGGAGAGCCCCGAGAGTCCCGATTGGATCGTCGAAGGGGACCGCCGGATCAGGTCGGTGAAGTTGGTAGAGGTCGGTGCGCTCAATGCCGAGATGCCGCAGGGAGGCTTCGAGGGATGCGACCAACTGTTTCGGGCGTCCGGCCAGAATCCCCGGGGTATAGGCATCAGCGGTGTCGAGCAGTGTGATTCCGGCACCGAGGGTGGCATGGATGACGGCGATGGCGCCGGAACGCTCGACTGGTGTTCGTCGTGACGACAGGTGCAAGCACCCCAGCCCGATGTCGGAAGTTTCGAGGTTACCGCTCCGCCGTGTCATGCGCTCGGTCCCTTTGCGTCGGTCGCTCGCCCGGTGCTGCGTTCCAGGGTCCGCCACGCAAAGAGACCGCCAACGGCGCACATGATTGCAGCCAAAACCATGGTTCGCCCATATCCGCTGAGGAACGCGCTGTTGGCTGAACCCTCCCCGCTCGACGTCGGCGCCGCGCTAGCGAGACCCGCGATCAGGGGTAAAACGGCGATAGCAATCAGTCCAGCAATGCGTGCTACTGCGTTGTTCACCCCTGATGCTGTCCCGCTGCGGGCGGCCCCCACATAGCTCATCACGGTGGTGGTCACCGGGGCCACCACAAGACACAGCCCAATCGCGAACACCAGAAC
>JBBRLC010000208.1:0-3915 GCA_038231595.1 Candidatus Nanopelagicales bacterium
ACCCGTGCGGCTCGTGAACGCAATGCGATGCTCGCGAAAGCGCGGCCGCGTCGCTCCCTTGAGGACTTCCTCAAGACGATGGAGCAAGGCGAAGTGCAGGAACTCAAACTCATCCTCAAGGGTGACGTGTCCGGTTCGGTTGAGGCACTCGAAGATGCGCTGCTCAAGATCGATGTGGGCGATGAAGTTGACCTTCGCGTCATCCATCGCGGTGTCGGCGCGATCACCGAACACGACGTGACGTTGGCTGCCGCATCAGAAGGCATCATCGTCGGCTTCAACGTTCGACCCGAGGGTCGAGCGCGGGACATGGCTGATCGTGAAGGCGTCGACATCCGCTACTACACGATCATCTACCAAGCGATCGACGAGATTCAGGCTGCCATGCAAGGAATGCTCAAGCCCGAATACGAGGAAGTCCAACTTGGTACGGCCGAGATCCGTGAGGTTTACCGATCGAGCAAGTTTGGCAACATCGCCGGCTCGCTCGTACGCAGTGGCGAAATCAAGCGCAACAGCAAGGCGCGCTTGGTCCGTGATGGAGTAGTCGTCGCAGACAACCTGACCGTCGAGTCGCTCAAGCGCTTCAAGGACGACGCGACTGAGGTCCGGGTGGGTTTCGAATGCGGCATCGGTCTCGGATCGTTCAATGACATCAAGGTTGACGATGTCGTCGAGACGTTCGAGATGCGCGAGAAGCCACGAGTCCCAAACTAGGCACGACCTGAAAGCGACCACCAAGCGAAACTCCCCAAGTAGGAAGAGTCAGGGAGTGGGTGAGCGCGAAAACAATGAGGAGACGACGTGAGTGACGCGGCGCGTGCGCGCAAGTTGGCCGACCGCATCCAGGTCATCGTGGCCGAAACCCTGGAGATGAAGATCAAGGATCCGCGATTGGGGTTCGTGACAATTACCGACGCACGAATCACTAACGATCTGAGCGAGTCGACGGTTTTTTACACGGTCTACGGCGACGAAGACGAACGTTCGGCGACAGCCGCCGCGTTGGAGTCCGCCAAGGGACTGCTCCGCAGCGAGGTTGGGCGACTGACGGGCGTACGGCGTACGCCGACTCTGGAGTTTGTCCTCGACGCTCTGCCAGAAGACGCCGCCCACATCGATGACTTGCTTCGCGTCGTCGCGCAATCGGACGCTGCGGTTCACGAGCAAGCACTCAACGGCGTTTTTGCTGGCGATGCGGACCCATATCGGGTCCCGCGCGGGCATGATGACGAGGTGGACGAGAGCGGCACGGACTAATGCCCGGTTGGGTGCAGCGCCCGGTCGAATCTGACTGGGCAAGTGCGATCTCTGCACTAACCGGCGGCGGCCAGGTGTTGCTGATCGCCCATGTCTCGCCCGACGCTGACGCCTTGGGTTCCGCGCTGGCGATTGGACTCGCGCTGCGCTCGGTGGGAGTTGCGGTCGAAGTGTCGTTCGGCGACGACCCTTTCGTCTTGCCGCGGTCGTTGGAAAGTTTGCCCGGCCAGGAACTCTTGGTCCCGGCGACGAAGGTGTCGACCCCTGCCGTCGTTGCGTCGTTTGACTCGTCATCGGTTGATCGACTTGGTGTGCTCGGACCGATCGCCGAGGCCGCGCCGGTCTTGATCGTGGTCGACCACCACGCGTCGTACACGGGTTTTGGGCGTACGCATCTCGTTGACGTTTCTGCCCCGGCGACCGCTGTCTTAGCCCTTGAGCTCGTTGACCGATTGGGTGTCGGTCTGACGGCTGACATCGCGTCGGCGCTCTATGCGGGCTTGGTCACGGACACGGGGTCATTCCGCTTTGCCGCGACAACGCCGGCAACTCATCAGGTTGCGGCGCGGCTTCTGAGCACTGGAATCCGCCACGACTTAATTGCCCGTCGTATCTATGACGACGAGCCGTTCGGCGTACTTCGACTCATTGGCGGCGCGCTCGATCGGGCTGTGTTGGAGGAGCGCTCAGTGGGTGGGCTCGGCATGGTCTGGACGGTCGTATCGCGTGCCGATCGGGAAAACTTTGCCCTGCCGCTAGATTCCACCGAGCGCGTAATCGACGTGCTCCGCATCGCCACAGAGGCCGAAATCGCGGTGGTACTCAAGGAGGACGACTCGGGGAAATGGCGAGTGTCGACGCGTTCCAAAGGCCGCATCGATGTCGGCGCCGTCTGTTTGGGTCTGGGCGGCGGCGGGCATCGCTTCGCCGCGGGCTATACCTCGTCGGGGGGCGCCGGTGCGGTCATGACAGAACTGCGAGTACGTCTCGCCGAGGCCCCCCAATCTTGCGAGTGACCCTCTACCCCGCTCCGCCGAGTCTGGACTTATGGACCTTTTCTGGCCCTGATCCGGGCATTAACTCAAGACTCGGGGGTGGGGGTAGTGGCTGAGTCGGGGTTGGTGGTCGTCGACAAACCGGCGGGTCTGACTTCCCATGACGTCGTCGCACAGGTACGGCGGTTGGCCGACACCCGCAAAGTTGGGCACGCCGGGACGTTGGATCCGATGGCCACCGGCGTACTGATTGTCGGCGTCGGAAAGGCCACGCGACTGCTCGGTCACCTCGCGCTCACCGACAAGTCGTACGACGCGACTATCCGTCTCGGGGCGACCACAGTCACCGACGACGCGGAGGGCGACGTCACCAGTGCCCCAGAACACCTCGGCAGCCCCGAACACCGCGACCAGGTCAACGACCTCACCGAAGCCAAGATTCAAGCGGCCGTTGCCAGATTCACCGGTGCCATCGACCAAGTGCCGAGCGCAGTAAGCGCGATCAAAGTCGATGGAGTCCGGTCGTACGCGCGAGTGCGCAAGGGTGAGTCCGTTGTGCTGGCCCCGCGACAGGTCACGGTGACCAACTTCAACGTGCGTGCCTCGCGTCTCGTCGAGGCAGTCACGCGTGCGGGTGATGTTGCTGGTCAACCCACGTCGGAGCTTTCCTATCTCGCACTCGACGTGGATGTGTCGGTCACGTGTTCGACCGGCACCTACATCCGCGCCCTCGCTCGCGATCTGGGTGAGGTGCTCGGCGTCGGGGGCCATCTCAGCGCCCTGCGACGCACCCGGATCGGTTCATACGGCCTCGATACCGCGCGCACCCTCGATCAACTTGCGGAGTCTTTCGGCGTGGTCCCCTTGCGCAAAGCCGTCGCAGATTCATTTCGCAGCATCGACGTGAGCGATGACGAGGCGACGAAAATTCGTCACGGCGTACGCCTGCCGTGGCCGCCGCACGTAACCCAGGTTGGACCCGTCGGCGTCTTTGGACCAGACGGTGAAGTCCTGGCCCTCGCGGAGCCCTACGCTGGCAACCTGATGTCCTATCTCGCCGTCCTCGCCTGACTCACGCTGCGCATTGGTGACCGGCTTCCCAGGCAGTACCGAGTAGTTCTGGCAGGCTGACGACGTGCATCGATGGAACGGCCTGACCGACGTGCCCGCCGATTGGCCTCGGTCGGTCGTGACGATCGGTGTCTTTGACGGCGTACATCGCGGGCACCGCATCATCATCGACAGCCTCGTCGCACGCGCGCGCCGACTCGATGCGCCCGCCGTAGTCGTCACCTTTGAGCCACACCCCAGCGCGGTTGTACGCCCCGGAACCGAGCCGCCGATGTTGTCCACTCTCGATCATCGACTCGAACTCCTCGCCGACGCGGGCGCCGACGCGGTGTGCGTCCTTGCCTTCACCCGGGACTTCTCGCATCTCACACCCGAGCAGTTCGTCGCCGAAGTTCTCGTCGGCCGCCTTCATGCTCTCGATGTCGTGGTCGGCGAAAACTTCCGCTTCGGCCACCGGGCAGCCGGCGACGTCGCGACGCTTGCCGCCATCGGCGTCGAGCTCGGTGACGAACGCGGATTCGAGGTGGAGGGTCTCGCGCTCGCGACAACGCCCGAAGGTGTGTGGTCCTCGACGTTCGTACGTGGGTTG
>JBBRLC010000209.1:0-3898 GCA_038231595.1 Candidatus Nanopelagicales bacterium
ATGAGTACGCGCATTGGATGACTCCTTGCTCGTGGCGTAGTGAGTTTTTTGGAGAGTGGATGCCGAGTGGGTTAGGTGCTGCCGGTAGGTCAGAGCGAGAAGCCTGCAGGCGTTTGTTGAATCAGGTCATTCGTCTCAAGGTTCATACGCATCAGTTCCGACTGTTCTGCACCCATCAGCGGGGTGATCATGTCCCAGACGAAGTCGACCTTGCGATTGAAGATCATGCCGCGGTTTGCTGCATCGCGCGCCGCGAGGTCGGTGCTATCGATCGACGCTAAGACGTCGTCGGGCAATCCGTTCTCGACCATGCTGAACCAGTGGTCCAGATACGCCTGCACGTACTGGTCAATGTTTTTGTACTCGTCTTCTTCGACCCGGTAGGCAAGCATCCAGTGCGACATGACGGAGCGTTGTCGCGGCCCGATCCCTGCCTCGGACAGACCAGGGTGAGCCTTGCCAGCGTCGAAGGCTTCAGTGAGCGGCGTATAGACCGCGTCCATGTACTCAAGGTTCGCCGACATGTCGGCCCGCGGAATGAGGTCCAGGTGGAATGCGTAGGTAGGCGCGTTCAACACTGAGTCAAATGTCCAGTGCGGAACAGCTGACTCGGGATCGGTGAATGCGAAGATCATGTGGCTGTCGAGACCGATCGCCTCTACCGCAATCGCGTGATACACGACCTTTTTGACGACGCCATCACCAACGAAGATGCGAGTCTCACCACACTGCGAGCCATCACGTGCTGACACCACCGGGCGGAATGGTCCGCCATCGGGGCCATGGACTTCGGTGATCGGCAGACGCTCTGCAATCTGCTCCAACTTGCTCAACGACAACTGTTGCGCCCAACGAGTACTCACGCGGACTCCCTTAGGATGATATAGTCAACCGTCATTACGAGTTCGTCAATCTACCTTACTTTCATGGGAAGTCAATCGGTGACTGAGCAACAGCACATGTCGGACGTAGATCTCCCCGATCACGTATTTCGTTGGCTTGAGGCTGTTCAGCGACGCGTCGCCCGGGAACTCGGCCCTCGCCTTGATGACATCGGAAGGGCAGTCGGCCCTCGGCGCCTGCGTTTGCTTCAACTGATCCCGCGCGGGGGCATCCGACAAACCGAACTCGCCGCTCGAGCGTTGGTCACAAAGCAAGCCCTGGGTCAGGTCATTGACGGGCTTGAGGCGGACGGCCTGGTGGACCGGACGCTTGACCCGCTCGACGGCAGGGCATGGCTTGTTGTGTTATCTCCCGCTGGCGAGAGGGTCGCGTCCTCATTCGATCAAGCGATGGCTGATGTCGAACTCGAACTGGCGAAAGTAGCCGGGCCAAAGGACTTCGCCACATTCATGCGCGTGCTCCGCGAGTTGGGCAGCCACGAGATTTAGCATTTCAATAAATACGACAGTCCCACCCGTCCAGGTCGTTGAAGGTTCTAGACGTCTACCGCGCGGTGAGCGCCGTGAAGCCGCGTATGGATCAACTGCGGTTCGGGAGTTGTTGTAGCGACCACGCATTGCCGTCGGGGTCGGAGAACGTCACGAATCGACCCCAATCCAGATCCATGACCTCGCTCACCTCGACACCTCGCGATGCCAACTCCGCCCGCGCCGCGTCGGCGTCATCGACAACCATCTGAAGGCCGTGTACGGAGCCTGGTGTGGTGTCAACGATTCCCTCGCCAATCGCGATTGAGCAGGCCGAGCCAGGTGGCGTGAGTTGGACGAACCGCAGAGTCTCGCTCACGCGTTGATCATGGTCAACGTGGAAGCCGGCCTGATCTGCGTAAAAGGTCTTAGCCCGGTCCACATCGGATACCGGAAGAATCACGAGTTCCAATCTAAAATCCATAGCAAAACACTAACGTTGACCGCCGACATAGGAGGGCAAGTCGACTAGCTCCAAGGTTCCCGGCAACGTGAGTCGCGGGATTCATCCGCATCGGTCACGATGGGGTAGTGACGTCGACCGAGACTGGACCGCTTGCCCTCGTGGGATCAGGTGAATATCTGCCGGTCATGCAGGCGATCGAGGGAGCACTCCTGGTCGGGCGACCACAGCGGTTCGTGCAGTTAGCAACTGCCGCGGCACCCGAAGGTGACCAGAGCTTGGCTCGATGGCATGCACTCGGCCTCGCTCAAGCCGAGCGGCTTGACGTTGAGCAGGTCGTCGTTGACGTACGTAGCCGCGACGACGCAGATGACCCGGCGTACGCCGCACTCTTCGATGGAGCTGGCCTGATCTACCTCTCCGGTGGCGCGCCGCGTTTTCTCGCCGAGACGTTACGCGGAACCGCGGTGTGGACCGCGATCGAGGAGGCGTGGCGCGCCGGTGCGGCGCTTGCTGGCTGCAGCGCCGGAGCGATGGCACTGACTTCGTGGGTGCCGAGTCTTCGCGATTTTGGCAGGCACGCCGACGCAGGTCTGGGATTGCTTCCGCACGTGCGAGTGATCCCGCACTTCGACCGGATGATGGGGTGGGTTCCCGACATCATGACGCGGGCCTTACTTAAGGCCCCCGAAGGGGTCACCGTCCTGGGTATCGACGAAGACACCGCCTTGGTGGGTGGACCGCACGAGTGGGTTGTCCGCGGGCGTCAATCAGTGTGGGTGCTCGCCGATGGTCCACGCACGGAGTACGCCGACGGCTCGACTCTCATCACACCCATCAATCCACCCACATAGTCCGATCGTGGTTACTTGCGCACGAGCAAGTCATTCTCCGGCGTAACAGCGGTGTTGGTTCAGGTTTTCGTCTCGCGGTCGTGTGACGGAACGCCCGGAAGCAATTGAGATTGCAAGCCGGCGAGCAGAATGTCGATGCCGCGTTCTAGTTCAGCCGATCCGTCGTAATCGGCGAGGACCGGCGCAAGCATGCGCATCAAAGGGAACTCCCGTACCGGCAATCGCTGCAACCCCAGGCGAAGCAACGCGTCGCTTTCTTCGTGATTGTCTACCAACTCTTGAAGCTCGTTCAGGATGTGGCCGTACAAAAAGCCAAAGAAATAGCGATAGATATGTAGCGCGTCAACTTCGGTAAAGCCGGCACGGGTGAGCAGTTCCAGACTGGCCTCGAGGGGACGCAGTGTGCCGAGAGGCCGAAGACCAAGAGGAGTTGCCAGAGGTCTGGTCACGAGTAGTGGAACGACGTGCGGATGCTTCAACGCAAGTTGGCGGAAATCGCGAGCGACCGAGCGCAGTTGACCTGCCCAGTCCTTGTCGTTGGTGTCGACTTTGAGTTCGCTGACAACCATTTCTGCGACGCTGTCGAGCAGTGCCGTTTTGTTCGCGGCGTAGCGATAGAGCGACATTGGGTCGCAGTCGAGAACGCGCCCCATCCTGCGCATTGACAATCCTTCGACGCCGTCCTCATCAATGATCTCGAGCGCGGTCGCCAAGACGAGTTCTCGACTTAATCGGGGGGATTCGTTGGTCTGGCCGTTGGACGAGGAGTTCATGCCGAGGTCACCTCATTCACTGGTACGACGTCACCGGGCTCGGGCTCGGGCTGGGTCTGGGCTCGGATCTCGGCGCTTGCGTCGTAGCGCCACAGTGTAGGCCTACACCCTTGACGTCGGTCTACTCCATGTGATGGAATGGCTCTACACCGTAGGACTACGGCGAAAGTATCGGTCGCTCCCTGGATTTTCTCGGGGTTCTGGCTCCTCGGCTCACGAACCTTCACACTCCCGAGAAATTCATCTCGGCCAGCGAAACCAAGAGAAAGGCGCCACCATGCGCCGCAAGACATTCGACACGCTCATGTCCTCAGCTGGATTGTTGATGGCCGGAGTTTTGCTCATCGCCGGAGGCCTGTTGACCTGGGCCACCGTCTTTGTGAGCAGCCAAGTCCATGACCAACTAGCCGCACAACAGATCTTCTTCCCGCCAGCGGA
>JBBRLC010000210.1:0-3889 GCA_038231595.1 Candidatus Nanopelagicales bacterium
CGCGCCAACCCATGGACCGATCTACGAGCCTTCAGCATCGGCAATCTGGTGGTTCCGCTCATTGATGGTCGTCGCTACTTCGCCCGGTTGTGTGAAGAGCTGGAATCCACGAAACCTCACGATGAAATCTATTTCGTCGATTTTCGCGGGGATCTCACCGAAAAGCTGGCAGGAGTTGGATCGGAAATTGGTGACGTGCTCGGCCGTGCCGCTGCACGTGGAGTCGCCGTGTTCGGGCTCTTGTGGAGATCACATCCGAAAGCACTTCAACAGTCTGAGGAGTCCAACGCTGACTTTGTGCGGAGCATTGGGGAGGACGGCGGACAGGTCCTACTCGACGCCCGGACCAGGCGAGCTGGGAGTCATCACCAGAAGTTGGTCGTGATTCGGCACCGCGGTGAATCCGACGGTGACCTCGCGTTTGTGGGGGGCATCGATTTGGGTTTTAGTCGAAATGACGACGCCGAGCATCTCGGAGACCCGCAGGCAATGCCGTTTCCCGCGGCGTACGGGGCGACCCCGCCTTGGCACGACATTCAGGCAGAGGTTCGCGGTCCCGCCGTACACGACCTGGAGCACACATTTCGGGAGCGCTGGTATGGCAGCAGCGTGTTCGATCTGCCCAGTCCCCTTCGTCAGTTGTACGACCGGGCGTATCACATCGGAGCCATGACCGGTCGACCGCTACCGGAGCCGGCACCTGACGATGAGCAATACCGACCGGGTACCCATGCCGTGCAGGTTCTACGTACCTACCCGGCGCGTTTGCGGCGCTATCCCTTTGCGCCACATGGAGAACGAAGCATTGCGCATGCGTATCGCAAATCATTCGAGCGAGCCCGTAGCCTGGTCTACCTTGAGGACCAGTACCTCTGGTCAAAGCCGGTCGCCTCAATGATCGCGGCGGCGATGCGACGTAACAGGGACCTGCACGTCGTCGTTGTCGTACCGCGCTTCCCTGACACGGATGGGGCCATCACGAAGGTGCCCGGACTCATGGGGCGCCAACGGGTCATGCGCACGATAGCCAAGGCCGGCGGTGAACGGTTTGCGGTTTACGACGTCGAAAATCATGAGGGCGTACCGGTGTATGTACATGCGAAGGTCGTCATTGTTGACGACGTGTGGGCGATGGTGGGGTCGGACAATCTCAACCGCCGTTCCTGGAGTCACGACAGTGAACTTTCCATCGCAGTTCTCGACTCCGAGCACGATTCTCGCGAACCTCAAGATGCTCCCGGAACCGGTGATGGCGCTCGTTCGTTTGCGCGCGCTCTCCGATTGTCGTTGTGGCGAGAACACCTGGACCGCGGCGTCGACGAAGTTGATGATCTCCTCGACCCCGCAGAAGCCTTCGCTGCTTTCGCCCGCCAAGCCGGCGAGCTCGAGAACTGGTACGCCGCTGGATCCTCGGGGCCTCGACCAGCGGGAAGGATTCGACGCCACAATCCCTCGGACGTCGGAGCGATGAGTCGGATCTGGGCCACGCCGCTGTATCGACTGATTTTCGATCCAGATGGCCGTCCGTGGCGCGATCGGCTACGCGGCCGCCTCTGACGGCCGTACAGATTCATGCTCCGCACGTCGTCGCGGAACCAGCGTAGTGACAACAATCGTGAGCCAGAGGCCCCCGCCGAACGCTCCGACAACTACGTCGGTTGGGTAGTGCATCCCGCGATAGAGCCGAGACACGCCGACAACCACCGGAATGAGAAACAACAAGACTGCAAAGATCAACGACCACGGACCCGACCAAAGCCTGACGAGCAGGATTGCCAAGCATCCATACAAGGCCACGGCGGCGGCGGTGTGCCCAGACGGGAAGCTAGATGTGGGCGGAGCAACGTCCAACAAGTCCACGGAGGGTCGTGCTCGATGGACGGTGGCAGTGACTGCCAGGAAGACCAAGAGCTCACCGGTGATTGCTGCGACGACGACCAACGACTCGTACCAGCGTCCCAGCCGCCAACGCAGGAGTAACACGGTGATCACTGTGACCCCAATGGCTGTTGGCGTGTCCGCCATCCGGCTCCCAAATGCACTGGCGTCGTTGAGACCCAAGGTGCGACGGGCCTCAAACCACGTGTCAACGCCGAGATCCCATGACGGGGCACCGTCAGAACTGAGCACATGCGTCACAAACAAGCCGATCGCGGACAGCAGCGCCCACAATGCAATGCCACCGCCCACGAGACGCATCGCCACGATCTTGCGGTCGCCGATTGGCACAGGCTTCGCCGGAATCGCCCCCCGTTTCCCCTGATCGGGGCCGACATGCAAAGAGGTGGACACGATGATCCTTTCGATTTCGACGATTGAGTTCAGACGCGTCGGTAGCGAGCCTCCGAGAGCCCATATACACCAAACGCGACAAGGCCGATCCCGACGAACGCTAGCAACCACGGGCCGAATGGCTGATCCCGCAATGTTTGCAGCGCGGTGTCGAGGCCGCCCGCTTTCTTGACGTCGTACGTCCATGCCGCTACCACCACCAACGCTCCCGCTAGTGCAAACACCAAACCGCGTGACACTGTGCCGATCAGGCCGAGGCGCTGGACCGCGGAACGGGTTTTGGCAGGGAGCGCGCCCGCCGGGAAGTAGCGCATGAACTTCAACTGGACGCCCTCGACAACCATCGCAATTCCGACGACAACGATGATCGCGCCTACGAGTCCAACGACCCAGCGGCCTCCCGTGTAGGCCATCACTTGCGCTGCGTACCCCTTCTGCTGCGCGCTTTGGCCCGTGCGACTTCCGAGGAGCAGCGAAACAGCAGTAAAGGCCAAGAACAAATAGATCAAGCCACGGGCCAACGATTGAAGTCTTGGCCCGAGTTCGTTTCCGCGGCCTGTCACTCCAAAAGCAGCTTCGGATAGCCGCCAGATCCCATAGCCCGCGAAACCGAGCGCGAGCAGGCCGACTACAAATCCGCCGAAAGGCTTCACGACAACTTGCGCGAGTGCGCCTTTTTGATCCACCTCAACTCGATCACCTTTTGCCACAAGTATGGCCAGTAGGCCGATGAGTAGGTACACCACCGCACGCGCGGTGAGACCGGCCCGCGCGGCCCAATCCATCGGCTGACTGTCGGCGACGTCTGCGGCCTTGGTGGCGGCGACCGGCTTCATGGTTCCTCCATACCACCGTCACACACATCCACACCTGTTCCGCGAACTGGGTTGAAATTGCTTCGCGATTGATGCGTGGATGGCGCCACAGAGGGGCATAAGGGGGTTGTGCGTACCTCGGCAAAGAGAATTCGCGAGTCCACGGGTATGTCAGCCGTTGGTGAATCCGAGAATCTGCCCCTCAAACCACGACGACAGTGGAACAACTCGTGGCGGCCGGTGGTCGCTGTCGCCGGTGGGGTCGCGGTCGGTTGGATCTTGCTGGCCGTGTGGGTACGCGGATACACGCCGGACGTCCCACCCCCGGACTCTGCTATTCACGAATGGATCCTGCAGCATCGGACTGACTCGACAATTCACATTGCGCAGATCTCAAGTTGGTTCGGCCAGACCGATGTCGCGCTGCCGCTCATCGTGGTTGCGGGTCTCGCGGCCACCCAAAGTACGCGCCGATTGGGTCGGGTTCGAGCCGGCGTACTGCTCGTATCCCTCGGCGGGATCGGCGTTGTCATCGGGCTTAGGCTCAATGACTTCGTGGGACGAGTACGTCCACCACTTGCGGACTGGGCCGGAGCCGCGGGTGGGTCGTCGTTTCCGTCCGGCCACACCACCGCAGCGACCATTGCCGCTGGGCTCGTGGCGTGGACACTCACCCGACGCATCGCCGATCGGCGAGGGCAGATAGCAACATGGGCAGCAGCGGGTATTTGGGCAGGGGCCGTGGGATGGTCTCGCGTCTGGCTCGGAGTCCATTGGCCGAC
>JBBRLC010000211.1:0-3888 GCA_038231595.1 Candidatus Nanopelagicales bacterium
GCTCGACGTCATGGCGGTGCTCCCCGTAGTGGGAGATGAATTCCTGGGCGCCAGCGAGGCCGGCCACTACCTTCGCGCGGTCGCTCGTCGGCAGCCCCCATGATCGCAGCGCGGCGTACGCCTCCGATTGGGTCGTGGGTTCGTAACCACGTCGAGCGCCGACGCCATGAACCACCAACTGAAGTCCCCCGAGACGCCTGGTAGCGCGGTCGAGGTCTTCCAGGGCACGCGTCAGTCGGCCTTGACTGCGGTCTGCCGATCGTCCCACCGCGGTCTGAGCCTCAACAAGTTCACGCGCCGCCGCTACCTCTTCTTCTCGCCGATCGACTCGTTGACGAAGGGTTCCCGCACCGGCATTGCGAGCGTTGGCGAACGGCGAGCGGCCCTGACTCATCATGTCGTCGTTGAGGACCGTGAATTCGTCATCCGGGAAAAAGACTTCACCACGTACTTCGATCAGTTCGGGCACTGCATGGGATTTTGTTGACTTCAGGACGCGCGGGATACCCGGGATGAATCGAACGTTGTACGTGACGTCTTCGCCGACGCGCCCGTCACCGCGCGTTGCCAAACTTCGCAGTTGACCTCGCTCATACACGATGTCTACCGCGAGACCGTCAACCTTCAATTCGCACAATAATGCGGGAATGACACCGAGATCCCGCTCTACGCGGCCGGCCCACGCGACAAGATCGACATCGTCAAAGGCGTTGTCCAAACTCAACATTCGCTGCATATGTTCGACTGGTTCAAACATCTCGGAGCGATTTCCCCCGACGTTCTGGGTGGGTGAGTCGCCGGTGACGAGATCGGGATAAGTGGCCTCCAGCGCCACCAGTTCGGCGTACGCCTTGTCGTACTCGTCGTCGGAAATAGTGGGCGCGTCGTGGTCGTAGTAGCGGCGTCGCGCGTCTTCGATCACACCAATCAATGCGTCACGACGCGTGACGGCTGAGGCGGGACGGCCGGCGCTCATCAGCCGTCCCGGTCGTCCATTTGGGTGAGCGCACTCGACACGCTGTGAAGGTGCTTCGTTGCGCTCCGGACATAGCCAGGACTCGCAGCGGCCATGCCACAGGTCGGGCTGAGCAAGATCTGTTCGACGAATTTGCCGATGTCGAATCCGATCCGATGCGACAAGTTCCTCACTTGATCAACGCTAGCGGTGACTTCCGACAGTGACGCGTCACTCGCCGGGACGATCCCGATCATCAGCACCATCTCGGCTTCGAAGGCCAGTCCCAACGCATCAATGTCGGCATCGGATACACGGCGCGGATCGACACAGAATCCGTCTGCTCCGATGCGGCGCAGAGCGTCAAAGGGCACGTTGTCCGCACAACAGTGAATGACACTTCGACCACCCGCGGATTTGATTGCCTCGGTGATAGCTCCGAGTGATTTGACGACGGTGGCGTCTTGCACAGGAGCGAGCCGACCCCAACCGCTTTGTCTGGATACGGTGCCGGTGAGTACGGCGGACAGCGACGGCTCGTCGACTTGTACAACGATCGATGCGTTCGGCAGGCGTCGCGCAAGGTCGCGAACATGACTGCCTGTCAGTTCCACGAGCGCGTCGGTGAGGTCCGAACACGCGCCCGGATCGTGAAGGGCACGATCCCCAGTTCTGAGTTCGATGTTGGCGGCAAGCGTCCACGGCCCACACAGCGAGACTTTGATCGCGCCGGTGACGTCCGCGGCGTACTCCTCGAGTGCGTCGAGGTCCTGTCCCACCCATGACTGGGCACGGCGTATGGCGGCCCCCGGTCGATCGGCGAATCGCCACCCAGTCGTAGTGGTCTGCACCGCAAAACCCGGGTCGATGGTCGCGAGCAGGCCGGCCGTACGGCCCACCATGTCCGCGCCCGGACCGCGCGCCGGAAGTTCAGGCAGATACGGCAACTGCGGGCATTCCCCGACGACGAACCGAACGGTTTCAGCGATATCCGTTCCCGGCATTGATCCGATTCCGGTGATGCCGGCCGGCTCGGTCCATCGTGGGTGGGAATTCACCGTGGCATTGATCGGTTACGCCGACGTAACCGACGCGGGCGGCGAAAGTTCTCGCGCGGATGACGAACGGCTAGATCGCGTCGACCCGATTGTGCCCGAACCGATGACGCGAGTGCCGTCATAGACCACGAGAGACTGACCCGACGCCACTCCCCGAACAGGATCACTCAGCGACACCCGAAGGAATTCATCGTCGGGAAGCACAGTGCACGCGAGCGCCTCGCCGTGGGCCCGAATCTGCGCGAGTGCTTCGAACTCCCCCACCGGCGGCGCGCCACACCATCGCGGCGCAAGCGTCGTGATTTCATCAACATCGAGCATGTGACTGAGTCCGACCAAAACGGTGTTGCTCGCGGTATCAACTCCGATGACATAGCGCGGTTCCCCGTCGGCTGACGATCGACTCAACCCAAGACCCCGCCGTTGGCCCACCGTGAAGGCGTACGCGCCTTCGTGAGCACCCAGCACTTCTCCGGTAGTGACGTCGCGAACGTCACCTGGTTGCGCACCCAATTTTGAGGTGAGCCATCCGGCCGTATCGCCATCGCTGATGAAGCACACGTCGAAGCTCTCGGGCTTTTCGGCAACGAGTAAGCCACGCTCACTAGCCTCCCGGCGTACGTCTGCCTTGATCGAATCACCCAAAGGGAACATCGATCTCTTCAACTGCTCCTGATCAAGAACGGCCAACACATAGGACTGATCCTTCGTGTCGTCTACGGCACGATGCAGTTCTCGACTGCCATCCCGATCAACGAGGCTCGCGTAGTGCCCGGTGCAGACCGCGTCAAAGTCCAACGCGATCGCTCGATCGAGTACGGCGGAGAACTTGATGCTCTCGTTGCAACGGATGCACGGATTGGGTGTGTGGCCTTGGGCGTACTCGTTGACGAAGTTATCGATGACCGCAGCCTTGAATCGCTCGGAGAGATCCCAGATGTAGAACGCAATGCCCAAGGCGTCGGCCACTCGTCGGGCATCTCGAGAATCTTCCAAGGTGCAACACCCACGCGCCCCGGTGCGATCCGAGGACGGGTTGCGCGAAAGGGCGAGGTGAACCGCCACCACGTCGTGGCCAGCGTCAACGGCGCGGGCAGCGGCAACCGCAGAGTCGACTCCCCCGGACAAGGCAGCAAGGACGCGCATGTCAGACCGCCGTCGGGATGCTGGTCAGCCCGGCCCGGCGGGCGCGCTCAACCGACGGCGCGAGCATGGCGATGAGTTCGTCGACGTCGCTCGATGTCGAGGTGTGACCAAGCGAGAATCGCAGTGATCCACGTGCGCTTGCCTCGTCGGCCCCCATGGCTAACAAGACATGACTGGGCTGCGGCACCCCCGCCTGACACGCAGACCCCGTCGAGCACTCGACGCCCGCGGCATCGAGCAACATCATCAACGCGTCACCTTCGCATCCTGGGAAAGTGAAGTGCGCGTTCCCGGGAACTCGGTCGGTGCTGTCTTTGGGGCCATTGAGGACGGCATCGGGCACGAGTTCCAAGACTCGCGCAACAAGGTCGTCGCGCAATGTCGAAATCTCCTTGGCCCGCTCGACCTGAGTCGACACAGCGGCCTCCAACGCCGCTGCAAATCCGGCAATCGCAGGCGTATCAAGGGTTCCCGACCGGACGTCTCGCTCTTGACCGCCGCCGTGAAGTAGCGGCGTAGGGGTCACATCTCTGCCGATCACCAACGCCCCGACTCCGTGGGGACCGCCGACCTTGTGACCGCTAACCGTCAGTGCGTCAACCAAAGACGCGTCGACGTCGACCCAGCCGGCGGCTTGTACGGCGTCGGAGTGCAGTAACACCCCCCGCGACCGGACGATCTCAGCGATTTCCGCGATCGGGTTTATCGCACCTACTTCGTTGTTGGCCC
>JBBRLC010000212.1:0-3887 GCA_038231595.1 Candidatus Nanopelagicales bacterium
AACTGGTCGAGTGTGTTTCGGACGAACAGTGTTTCGCCGGTGAGGTCCGCACAGTCGGTGCCTTCGTTGACGCACGCTTCGACCAGCGGCATGCCGTAGCGGATGTAGGGGCCGACCGTTGTTGCGATGACCCGTGTCTGTCTGGCCATTGCGGCGAGTGATGCGTGGTCGTTGGTATCGGCGACGATTAGTGGCCAGTCCTTGGCGTTGGCTGGCAGGGTCCGTTGAATCGTTTTGAGTTTTTCCTCCGAACGGCCGGCTAGTCCGATCCGTACGCCTTCGGGTGCGTGCTCGGAGAGGTACTCCGCCACCAACCGGCCAACGAAACCCGTCGCGCCGAACACGACGATGTCCAACTCACGTCTCGGATTCGTCTGCGCGGCCACCCCTCGACTCTAGGTCCCATTTCCTCGCTCCACCGGTGAACGGGTGCAGTTCTACTCGCCTGCTTCACCGGTGAACGGGTGCAGTTCTACTCGCCTGCTTCACCGGTGAACGGGTTCAAGTCGATTGCCGGGCAAATTGTCTGACCCTGGCGGCACGATGGACGCAGTTGATGCCGAACTAGGGGACGGGATGACCGAACGAACGTGGGGTCTCTGGACCGAACAGAAACTCGACCTACTGAGCAACTACCTCGAACGGTTTACCACCGCGTCGCTGAACAAGGCGAGCGGGACGACTATCTACCTTGACCTCTTTGCAGGTGCCGCAGCGAACAAGTCCCGCTCAACAGGCGACGACATCGACGGATCGCCTCGCCGAGCTCTTAAAGTCACTCCCGAGTTCAGTCGGGTTGTTCTGTTCGAGATGCCAAACATTGCCGCACCCTTGGAGCATCCCTTCTGTCGGATTTTGCCGGTCGAGATCTCCGCGTCTATTCCGGGGACTGTAACGACACGATCGACGAGGCACTAGCGGATCTGCACAGCGCAAATTTTGAGTGGACGCCCACGTTTGCGTTCGTCGATCAATATGTGTTGCAAGTCAATTGGCGGACGCTCGAGAAGTTGGTTCGTCACAAGAAGCGCAGCAGGTACAAGACGGAACTGTGGATCCTCTTCGCTGATGCACAATTCGCGAGGGGGCTGAGAGTCAGGGGGAGACTGATGAAGCGTTCGCTCGACGACTGAGTGGGCAGCTCGGCACCGATGAATGGCGTACGGCCTATGACGCACGAGTGGTCGGGAGGCTGACACCGGAAGGGTTCCGAGAGGAGATGCTCAAGTTCTGGCTAGGAAAGGCCCGGGGATAGTGGAAGCGGATGTTTCGCTTGACTCCCTTGGTGGACTCTTGGGTGACGCATTGGTCGTCGGAGAGTCCCAAGTGCTGCCTTGCGCGTTCTGCCAGTCGACGCAGAGCACGGTCACGTGTAGCAATTCCTGTCGCTAACGGGAAAGTGACGAGGATGTCGACGTCCTCGGAGAACCTGTCGATGAGGTGAAACACCCGGGAAAGACTGGTGCCATCCTTGAAAACGACGGTGACCGGTTCACTTGCGGCTGCGGTCGTGATCTCTTCTCCGCGCGAGACTGACCGCAACAACTCGGTCACCCAAAAGTCCTTCTCAACGAATGCCGCATCGATACCGAGATGTTGGGAGGTTTGCTGGACCAAGGCTGAGAGTGTGTTGACGTCATCGCGCAGTCTCGGTACATCTTCATCAAGCGGATTGCTCACCTGGTCGGCTTCATTGGCCGTCGTCTGGGAGTGCCTCAACGAGAACTTGAAGGCCGGCTCGTACGTCGGGGCGACTTTCACCTCGGCCGGCCTTGGCTAATTTGTCGGGGCGCACATCTCCACTCGCGACCCGCTGGCTTACGGCCTTGACGAGTTCGTTCCAGTCGCGATCGGTGGTGAACTTCCAGTCGCGCAGTACCTCGAGGACAGCGATCTCGGTGTAGGTGAGATCGCGACGAGCGATGTTGTTGCGTTTGGAAATGCGCACTCCGTCTATGCCGGTCGGCAGCGGTCCTGTCGTCGCGAGGCTCGGGATTACAGGCACTTGAGTCGTCAACCCAAGCGCTCGTGCGGCAGACACCCCGGTCGGCCCCACGCCTCGACGTCCCAACACTTCGAGAGCAACGTCTTCGGTGGGCGGCCTCACGACGCCATACCGCGTCGACTTGCCCTTGAAGTAGAGACCACGTCGGAGCGACACGATCTCTCCGTCTCTAGCGGCCCGGGAGGCAGCACTTTTCGCAGCATTGCGGCTCCCTGGGAGGGTATCGACATGGACGTACGAGCCCATGCGCAGACGCTTGATTGTCTCGCCTGGACTCAGCGTCGTTGGAATCGTCCTCATGACACTAAAGCGTACTGAAAAGGTTGCACCGAGGCAACGGTCGGGCGATGAAAATGCGTTTGAATCTATGCGTGGGGTCGGCCAGCCCTGCACAAACAATCGGCTGCCCGCAGTCCGGATACTTTAGATATGGCTAAACTTAGTCGATGAACGCTGGATCGGGGAGAGGACCTGGCAGATGGCTAAGCGATCACACGAGCACGTCTCGTTGCTAGAGGAAATCGAAGCCAACCCGGGTGCTTGTCGAGAACTTGCTGCGGCCGGTCTCGCTCGCCGAGTCCTCGAAGCCCTGAACTCGGCACTCAAGGAAAGTGAAACTGCTGCATCCACTCTCGCCAACGAGCTCGGGGTCTCGCAGAGTGCGGTGTCACAGGTGCTCAACGGTGATGGGAATATGCGGATTTACACGCTTGCGCGATATCTGCGGGCACTCGGACTGGAGGCGACAATCGAACTGGTGCCGGCCGGAAGTACAGACGTTCCCATTGTGTATGGAGCTCGCCGTTCAGGAGGCGTCGCCAAGCGAACCTGACATAGCGATTGCTGTAAAGCAACGATCAGAACGACCCGTGGTCATGGCGCGTCCGTTGTGTTGCCTTGGCTCATCGCTGGAGCTGTGTCCCATGCGGCATCCAGACCCGGATGCCTTCTTGTCCGCAGATCTGCGCTCAACTGTTCGCATGCGTGTGGGATCTGGCGATGATCCTCTCGCTGGGGTGGCCTCGTCTCATTGCTCCCTGCCGTCTTCCGGGCCTGGCGCCGCTTCGCTGTCGTGACGTGTTTTGCGGCGGGAATCGACAATCCGGTTAGAACATTCCGTTCTCGTGGGCGGATTCGGTGGGGATCACTTGTAGGACGTCCCAATGTTCGACGATGTTGCCGTAGTCATCGAACCGGAAGATGTCGATGCCGGCGTAGTCGTCATCGCCTGGCCATTGTTGATAGCAATGCAGTACGACGTAGTCGCCTTCGACGATAGCCCGCTTCACCACGACGTGTTTGCCTGGGTAGTCGCGCGCCATCACGTCGAAGTAGTCGATAAATGCCTGCGTCCCATCGGCGACGGCGGGATTGTGTTGGGTGTACGACGCGCCGACATACTTCTCGACTGCCTCGGCCGGTTTGCACTGGTTAAACATCAATTCGTAGAACCCGATCGCATCGGCCTTCATCTGCTCAAGTCTGTCGCTCATTGGCCGCCCTTCGATCGATTCACAATGGTTGCCGGCGCACAACCAATCGCGCGGTTTTGGGGGATCGATGCTACGTCCAAGTCGTGGATCGGCGGGCGACGTCGAAGATCTTCGAGACCTGGTCATTGGTCAAAGTGGCCCTTGATTTCTTGAAGCACTTGGGGATGTCCATTCGATCGAGGATGAGGACATCGGTCGGCCGTCGCTTGATTGTGACGTTGGGAAGAACTGATCCGGTAAGGATCACGAGCGCCGCGCGCACCCGCACGGGGGATCCAATGGCCGAGGTCAGCAGCCGTGAGGCACGTTCTGCTTCATACCGACTATTTCGCAGGTACGGCTGTGTGCGGCCGTTCACTTTGACCGTGTTTTCGCTCACCCACACCGAC
>JBBRLC010000213.1:0-3885 GCA_038231595.1 Candidatus Nanopelagicales bacterium
CGGCCATCTCAGCTTCAGGACGGCGTTCGAGTTCAAGTCGCTCAATCTCGATTTCGGCGCGAGCCAGTTCGGCCTGGGATGCTACCGAGGTGTACTCCCCCGCTGCCATCGAGAAAGCGCCTGCGGCCAACCCGGCAAGGCCGGCCAGTAAGATCGCGGTTCGCTCACTGCTGTTGGAGGTTCCAAGACCTGAGGCCCCTGCAGCGACACCGGCCATCAGGGCAAAGTTGGACACCAGCCCGTCCATGATGCCGAACACTGCCGGACGCAACCAACCGCCAGTGACATCGCGATGATCGTTGTGAACTTCGGCGGGAACTGTGATCCTGCTGCTGTCAGCCATTCGAGACCTCCTCACTCAACTCTAGTTCCCGTCTCAGGTTCTGAAGGGTCGTGGTGTCGCCGTACGTCGGTCTCACGCCCCGGGCGTCGACGGTGAGACAGGACGAGGTAGATCAACGCACCCACAATCACGACGATCGACGTGAAGACGTTGAAGCGGATCCCGAAGATGTGATTGGCGTCATCAATGCGTAGCGCCTCGATCCATCCTCGGCCACAGCTGTAGAGCAAGACGTACAGCGCGAAAACCCGGCCATGACCCATGGTGAAACGTCGGTCCGCCCAGACGACAACGATCGCGACTCCGACACACCACAAGGATTCATAGAGAAACGTGGGATGAAAAGTCGCGAATTGCTCGAAGCCTGCCGGCCTGTTTGCTGGTGAGATCTCCAACCCCCAGGGCAACGTGGTGGGGCCACCGAAGAGTTCTTGGTTGAACCAATTGCCGAAGCGGCCAAGCGCCTGCGCCAGCACCACTCCCGGCGCGATCGCGTCCCCAAACGGCGGTAGCAAGATGCCGCGCCGGCGGCAACCAATCCACGCCCCCACTCCGCCGAGAACGACCGCGCCCCAGATGCCGAGGCCGCCGTCCCAGATCCGAAGCGAGGCTATGAAGCCGCGGCCGTTAGGTCCGAAGTAGGTGTACCAGTCCGTTGCCACGTGGTAGAGCCGACCGCCGACCACACCAAACGGCACAGCCCAAATCGCGACATCGGCAACGTCACCAGCCCGACCACCTCGCGCAAGCCATCGCCGGTTCCCGACATAGATCGCCACAAAGATGCCGACCAGAATCGACAGTGCGTAGCCGCGGATCGGCAATGGTCCGACGTTCCAGACGCCTTGCTCTGGACTCGGGATAAAGGCGAGCACACTCGGAGCATCGATCACGTAGGTCAACCGGTCGCTTGCGAGATCAAGCCAGCGAGTGCCGCCATGTCATTGAGTTGCTCAGGGGTGAGTTCCTTGTTGTCGAATCCCTTGCCGGTGAGGTACGCCGTGGGCGTCCCCGGCACTCCGGCGCTGGAGAAAATCGATGCGCTGTTGTTCACCCATCCGTTGTACTTCTGCGCGTTGAAGCACTGCTCAAATGTGGTGTAGGCACCGCCTTCGATTCCGACCTGTTTGCCGAAGTCCAGGAGCTGCGAATCGGAGAAACCGGCACCTTCAACAGCAGGTTGATTCGCGAAGACAATGGAGTGATATGCGGCTGCCTTGCCCGCATCAATCGCGCAACCCCAAGCGGCCGCTGCCCGCAGAGAGGACTGGTTGGATTGAGGATTCCTGAGATCTAAGAAGGTGGTGGGCCGCCACATCAACCGGACTTTGCCGTCGTCGGCCAACTTGAGGATCTCTGCGCCGTGCGTACGCTCGAGGTTCCCGCACCCTGGACACTGGAAGTCCTCCCAGATTTGTAGTTCCGGTTTCGATGCGCCCGCAGTCCCCTGGCTGACGCCGTACGTCGGTGCGGTCACACCCTTGGGAAGTGCAGCATTGCCGCTGAAGGTGGGCGTCGGCACCGGATCGGCGCTCTTCTTCGTCAACAGCGGTACCGCGATGATCGCTCCGACCACCAGCACGACGACCACACCAGCGATCACCCGAAATCGCGTCTCTCGACGACGGTCGGCAGCCAGAGCGGCTGCATGGGCTTGGCGAGCCTGCTCCCGGGCAGACTTGTCGCCCTTAGGCTTTGCCCCCGGCTTGGCGCCCTTGGTCTTGTCGCTCATGCGTCCAACTCCTCGTTTTCGCTCACGTCGTACTCATTCAACTCGTCGTCAATCGGTCCTCGGTCCAGGGCCCAGCGCGTCGATGGCCAGATCGCCAACCAGGCGGCGCAACCCATAAAGAAGAAGTCTCGAATCAAATCCACGATGTAGCGCGGCACCTTGTCGACCGGGTCCGGCAAGAAGGGGATCAACGACGTGCCCCGCCCGAAGCATCCGCATTGCACGTCGTACCCGCGAATCCATACGCTCGCGATCCCGACAATGAACGCAGCCTGGAGGATGAAGGTAGCAATCGCAGCAATGCGGGTGAACAAACCCACGAGCAACAACACACCGAGCAAGACCTCGACGCCGGGAAGTACCCACCCCAGCGTGCTGGCCCAGCTAACTGGAAAGATGCGGAATCCCACGATCTGTTCGCGCGCTCCCTGGGGCTCGAGCAACTTGAGGATTCCAGCGAACAGCCAGACGTAGGCGAGCCACAGTCGGATGACCAAGCCGACTGTGGGATTGTCCCAGAATCGCCTCATCACGAATCACCGACCAGGGTCGTCAAGTCATCGCGGAGGTCGCCGACAGGCGTACCCGGCAACCACAAGACCGACGCCTTGTGGTCAGGCCCAAATCCAATCAGCTGCGCGCCATGCCCGACCTCGTATCCCCCGACACCGGCCGCTTTACTGCTCGCGTTTCCGGTAAGTGCAACGCCGAGGGCGTCAGCAGCACTCTGAATCGTCGCGAGACTGCCCGCTAGGCCAACAAACGTTGGATCGAAACGCGCGAGGTACGCCCGCATCGTCGCCGCATCGTCGCGGGCTGGATCAACGGTCACAAACTCGAGGCCAACCTTGCTCCGGACCCCGGGATCCAACCGCCGCATCGCCGCCGCTGCATCGGCGAGTTGGGTCGCACACACATCCGGGCAACGGGTGTATCCAAAGAAGACAACGGTCACCGGTTTCGGCAAGCCGTCCTTCGGCCACGAGACGGCGTGTCCATCAAGGTCGGTCCACGACGCGGCGGGTAGCGCGTACGACGTATCGAGTGAGGTCCCCTTGAAACGGGATCTCGCAGCGGAGTTCCCACCAGCAGAGTCCCCACCAGCAGAGTCCCCAGCCACGGAATTGATGACGGCAGCGGCCCCGTTATCCGCCGGTTTCACATCGGCGGTCTTGGCACAGCCACTGAGCGCGATCGCGAGTCCGGCCAAAGCAATGACCCCGCGCTTCACGCACGAACCCCGCGCGCAAGTTCGCGGGCCAGGTGAGCCACCGCCTCCACGCCGGCCGCGAGAGTCGCGGCGTCGAGCAAGCAGCGTACGAACGCCGAACCCACGATCACTCCATCTGCAAACGATGCGACCTCGGCGGCCTGTTCACCAGTGGAGACCCCAAGGCCCACTGCGATCGGCAAGTTGGTCACCAATCGAGTACGCGTGACAAGTGCACCGGCAGCGCTGGACACGCTGGTCCGGGTTCCGGTAACACCCATCGTTGACGCGGCGTACACAAAGCCTGAGCCCGCGGCGGTCACAATCCGCAGTCGTTCTTCGGTCGACGACGGGGCGACCAAGAAGACCCGATCGAGGCCGTGATCTTTCGCGGCCTCAAGCCACGCGCCACCCTCTTCGGGGGTGAGATCCGGCGTGATCACTCCAGCACCTCCAGCGTCGGCGAGATCTCCCGCGAACCGCTCGACGCCGTAACGCTCCACCAAGTTCCAAGACGTCATCACCAGGGTTGGAGCACCCGTACTCGCCACGGCAGCCACGACGCGCAGGCTGTCGGCAGTTGTGTTTCCGTTGCGCAAC
>JBBRLC010000214.1:0-3845 GCA_038231595.1 Candidatus Nanopelagicales bacterium
GTCGTCTTCGCGGTGCGTGAACAACGAGGCCGCCCCGACCTCCGCGTATGCATGCGCCGATCAGCGAATCCCAGCCGGCCTGCGCACGATCGCGCTGTTCACCCGGACTGGTCACGCCGTCAGGCTAGTCCGCGACCCTTGCCGGCAACTCCCACCAACTGCCCCACAGTTCGTCGTACAACCGTGGTTCGATCACCGCCAGGCCTGATGCTGGGTACGGACTGAATTCCCCAAACCACACTTCGCCGTCCACCTCGTAGAGGTCGATGCGGATGAAATCGAACTCGCGTCCGAGTTCGGAGGCGATTCGCAGCATGTCCTCAAGTCGATCGGGTCGCGGTACCGGTGGCGCGGGCGGGAATTCCGTTCCGTAGCGCACCGGAAGTGGCGTCCAGTGGGTGTCATAAAATGCGCGCCGATGGTCAGTGAAGCGACCCAAGTCCACCTGGATGAATCGCGGCTCTCCGCCAAAGACGAAGAACCGAAAATCTGTAGGGGCCTCACCTGACCCGATCCATTCTTCGACGATGAAGGTTCGGCGGGCTTGTCCGTAGATCCATTCACGGCGGTGAGTGACATCGGCAGCGTCGAGCCAGCCATCTGTCACCGCCACCAAGGTGGCGGCGTCCGCGGATGACACGTCGCCACCACCTCGATGGACAGCTCCCGTGCTTCCGTTGGGTTTGAGTGCCCAATGCGCGGGAAGTGCTACGCCGACAAGCTCGTGCAGATTGGCGCCGGTCCACACGGTGCGCGGCATCCGCAAACCCTGGCACTGCGACGCGTGTTCCTTCATCGCCAACTTATCGCCCGTCCAGGCCAGCAAGGCCCGGCGATCATTGAGAATGCGCCAGTTGATCTTCTCACTCAGGTTCGTCGGAGTACGCCGAGGGAGTCGACCGTGCACACGCCGGAACTTCAGCGGACGATAGACACGGTCCGGCAGCGCTGCAACGAACTTTCGCTTGAACGACATGTGGGTCCCCCGATACCACTGCGAGCTATGGCGCGAATCGTACTGCCGGACAGGACGCAGTTGGATTTCTGCCGCCTTACCGGTTTCTTTGGCCTCCCCTCCCGGGTCGACTTTGAGCAAAGTCATTTCCTCGGTCCTGATCTCATGGATCTCCAGTAGCGTCTCGGTGAGGGCGTCGAAGCCAGGCCCGACGCGAGGACTGTTCGAGTCGTAGGTCGGGGTTCGCAGCCAGCCCGACGGGAAGCCGACCGAAATGTGCCGTTAGTTCGCTTCGAATTGCCCAAACACTGTCGGCACGCCGTACTCTCGATTCATGCACTACGTCCTAGGCGGTCTCGTCTTCGCTTTCTTGGCGGTGATAGTCGTCGGCGGTCTCACCGACAGGGTACGGATGAGGTCATGCTGCTCTGTGCCAATCGAGCGGGACCTTCGGATGCGTGGCGCGTTTGAGGACGAGCAAGGGACCAGCGCAGGCTTGAGCGACCCATTGGCTCCGTCGAATGAGACCCAGCTCGCGGAGGTTGAGCCGCCGGCCTAGAAGTGAAACGGCTTTGGTGGGGTACTAAGGCTTGCTCGCGGGCAGGTCGCCAGGTCAAGTCCGCCGAAGGCCAGTGCTTCGTCGCAGAGTTTGACGACGGTCCAACCCATCTCCGTCCCCATCTTCGTGACGGTCGCGCGATACAGCATGATCTCGTACCGCGTGGGTGTGCCGTAAGCAACCTGTACGGTGCCGATCAAGTTGGATCCGCCGGGGTCGCCGATGCCAAGCCACGGGCGGTCGTAGCGAGCCCATCGCGACGGGTCGGAAGTCCAAAGACCTTCATTTTGCGCATCGCGCATGGCGAGTTCAACCAAGATCGCGCGCGCAGACTCCTCGGGCACGATGGCAGCAGGACGGATGACCTCGGTGACAACACCTTCGTCATACGTCTCAGTCAGCAAGATCTCGGCCTCGTTCACGATTCCCTCGTCCTGTCTCATTGCGCGATTGGAACTCTGCTTTTCTTCGACCAGCAGGTCCGGCTGACTTGAGAGTCTTTACTGCCCCGCCCCACACCGCTTGGGCCATTCGGGCGACCCCGAGTTGCCCTGGGGGTTCCACTTCTGAAACTACGCAATTCCGCGCCCGAGGGTCCTCGCAAAGTCGCGGCCGACACCAGCGATTTGGCCCGCTCCGGACGGGAATCGCCGGCGTCGGGGGGCGCGCAGCGTGACCTGAGCGCAAGTCCGTGGTTATCCTGGGTCAGCACGCTCACCGAGCGCTCACAGGAGCGCGACGCACCACCCGATGAGGCCGCTGGGGAAGGCGACCCTCGATCGAGGAGGTATTCGGTGGATCGCGATGCAAGGTCTCAGGACGACCAGTCCCGACGCGAGCAGGGACGGCCGGTTCAGACCCACGGTGTGCTGTACGTGCACTCATGCGCCCGAGCGTTGTGCTCGCACGTCGAGTGGGCGGTCGCATCGGTCCTGGGTGTCCCGGTACGTCTGAACTGGACTCGTCAACCCGCGGAACCTGGGTCGCTACGCGCCGACCTGGCCTGGGTGGGCTCACCCGGGTCGGCGAGCAAGATCGCGTCGGCGATGCGTACCTTCACTCAGGTCCGCCTCGAGGTGACCGAGGACCCCACTCCCATGTTCGCCGGCGGACTAGGTGCTCCGCCGATCGCCGCGAGACCTGGCGAGCGCTTGTCCTACACGCCGTTGCTAGGGATCTTCCGGGCGGAGATGGGCGCCCATGGCGAGATCCTGATCAGCGAGAGCAGATTGCGGGCCGCACACACCGCAGCCGCGGGTGGTGTCGTCGACCTTGCCGATGCTGTCGCGCGCCTTTGGGGCGAGCCGTGGGATCTTGAACTAGAACCATTTCGCGCCGCCGCAGAATTCACCTCGGAACTTCACGAAGTTATCTAGCGGGCCCGGCGGCTTAGAGCGGAATGTTGCCGTGATGGCCGCGACGGTGTGGTGCTTCCTGAATTGCGCGCGCGATCGCGGTACGTGTCCGACTCGGTTCGATGATTTCATCGACGACGCCGATCTCGACGGCGCGGTCCACGCCGCCGGCCATGCGCGAATGCTCGTCAGCTAGTTCGTTTTCCACCTGGGCGCGTACGTCTTCAGCGAGATCCACCAACTTGCGTCGATGCAGAATGCGGACCGCAGCGACAGCGCCCATGACGGCTACCTCAGCACCCGGCCACGCAAAGACCCGCGTCGCACCAAGTGCGCGCGAATTCATCGCAATGTAGGCGCCGCCGTACGCCTTGCGAGTGACGACGGTGACTCGAGGCACAACCGCTTCAGCAAATGCATGGAGGAGTTTGGCTCCGCGGCGTACGACGCCGTCCCATTCCTGGCCCACGCCGGGGAGGTAGCCAGGTACGTCGACAATAACGATGAGCGGCACCCCGAAGGCATCGCACATCCTCACGAAGCGGGCTGACTTTTCCGCGCTGGTCGCGTCGAGACAACCGCCAAGACGAAGCGGATTGTTAGCGATCACACCAACCGTGCGCCCGCCGAGGCGGCCAAACGTCGTGGTGATGTTCGGCGCCCAGCGCGGATGCAACTCCAGGCCGGAGCCTTCGTCGATCATCGCGTTGATCAGTGGGTGCACGTCATAGGCGCGCTTCGTCGAGTCCGGCATCAGTGCGGATAGGTCGACGTCGGCCACGGCGTCGAGGTCAATGTCAATGCCTTGGTCGCCCAGCAGCGAGGAGAGTCTGCGCCCTTCGTCCAACGCGACGCGTTCGGTGGGAGCGACGACATGGGTGGTATCCTCACACGGCCTGATTGAACGGTAGCCCGCTCTATGCCACGACAAGTTTACCTGAAATTAACGGAATATTCGAATGCGATGCGCTCAATA
>JBBRLC010000215.1:0-3824 GCA_038231595.1 Candidatus Nanopelagicales bacterium
ATTTTTGCCGCACCCGCTCGATGTCCGGACGCGGTAGATGACCCCTGGTCAGCGGCCCAGCGACGATTGCCGTCGAGGATGACGCCAACATGCCGCGGACACACCCCGCCCTGCAGCGATTTGGTCAGCCGTCGCTCATAGACGCTGTAAACCAGATCGCGTATCGCCATGTGTTCGACCCCGCCCATCACTCTCGCTGGCCGCGCGCCTCAATTCCGCGTCCGTGGCTGAGAGTATGCCGCGAAGGCCTCCCATATCGGTGCACTCACCTGGACGGCGAGATCATGCGGCTCGGTTACCGGCGCGTGACAGGTGAAGTGACGGCACACGTACGCCGTACTCCGGGATTCCACTCTCGGTCGGTCGCGAAGTAGCGCGACCACGTCAGTGGAGTCGGCATCCGTCGGCTCCGCGTCACCGATCGCTATCGCGAGTCCAGCGGCTGTCGCACCAAACGCGACGCGTTGCAGCACCCGCCGCTGCGGATCGGTGGCCGCTCCCACGATGGCGACCTCACGTGGGCCGTCGAGCCACGCTTCGGCGACCGAGAGCCCCCAGCCGGCAAAGCGCGCGTACTTCGTCAGCGTCGTCGTCACGGCAAGCGCGGCCTCCGCTGCGTCACGATGCCGTTCCAATCCTGTCAACGCGGCGTAGGTCAGGAGCGCATCCGCCGCCGCCGTCCAGCCCGACGGCGTCGCGTTGTCGGTGGGATCCTGAGGCCGGGAAAGGAGGGCGGGTCCGTCGTCGGCCAGGTCGAAGAAGCCACCCTGCCCGTCGCCATAGTGATTGAGAACTTCGTCGAGGAGCTCGCCAGCGAGATAGACCCATTGCGGGTCACCGGTGGCCGAAAAGAGCGAGAGAAAACCGGCGGCAACACACGCGTGATCGTCGAGTACTCCCCCATGCATGCCGACGTGGCCGTCGCGAGAGACGCGACGCAGCCGTCCAGGTCTGGACGGCTCGGCGAGGTGCACATCGCGGATGAGCTGGGCCGCACCTACGGCCGCATCGAGGTACCTGGGTTCGTCCAACAGGATGGCACCCTCCGCCAACGCTGAGACCGCGAGCCCGTTCCACGCTGCCACAATCTTGTCGTCGCGACCTGGTCGAACTCGGTGCGCGCGTTCGTCCATCAACCGATCACGGCAGTGTGCCCACCGCGTTTGATCATCAGGGTCGCGTCGCATTTGCAATACTGACAGACCGTCATCAAACGTTCCGGCGTCTGTTACGCCGAGAAGTTCCGCGGCCCATGCACCGTCGCCGTTGCCAAGTACGGCCCGAAGTTGGTCGGGTGTCCACGCATAGAACTTTCCTTCGACTCCCTCACTGTCCGCGTCGAGGGCCGATGCGAATCCGGCCTCAGGGGTTAGCAACTCCGCAAGCATGAAATCGGCCGTACCGATGCAGATCCGTTGGGCCAGTGGCGATCCGGTCGCGCGATACCAATGAAGATAGGCGCGCAGCAGCAACGCATTGTCGTAGAGCATCTTTTCGAAATGCGGCACAATCCAATCCGCATCAACCGAATAGCGCGAAAAGCCGCCACCGATTTGGTCGTACATGCCACCGCGGGCCATCGCCTCACAAGTCCCCTCCACCATCGCCATCGCACGCGGATCGTTAGTACGCGCGTGATTGCGGAGCAGAAATTCGAGCACCATCGGGGGCGGGAACTTTGGTGCTTGCCCAAAGCCGCCACGTACTCCGTCGTAAGTGCGCGCCAAAGCGTCGACACATTCGTCAAGCGCGCGCGCAGATGGCGGCTCACCTTCCGGTGCGACCTCCAATGCAGAAGCGCGCAGTGTCTCTGCGATATGAGCGGCCCCGGCCTCGAGTTCGGTTCGTCGTGTATGCCATGCGTCATCGACGGATTCCAGAAGTTGGCGGAACGACGGAGTGCCGTGGCTCGGCCGCGGCGGGAAGTAAGTTCCGGTGTAGAACGGTTGTCCGTCGTGGTCAGCAAATACGGTCATCGGCCAACCGCCGTGCCCGGTCATAGCTTGGGTCGCGGCCATGTAGACCGCGTCGATGTCGGGTCGTTCCTCGCGATCGACTTTGATGGCGACGAACCGTGGATTCAGATAGTCGGCCAGTGCGACGTCCTCGAAGGATTCATGCGCCATCACATGGCACCAATGGCAGGCGCTGTAGCCGACCGAAATCAAGATTGGTACGTCGCGGCGGCGCGCATCCTCAAATGCGTCCTCACCCCACTCTTGCCAGTCGACCGGGTTCTCGGCGTGCTGCAGGAGATAGGGGGACGTCGATGCGACAAGACGATTGCTCACCCGGGCATTGTCCAGTGATCCCCCAACGACGCCCCAACCGACGTGCGTGATGTATCCCCCAGTCCTCTCAATGCGTTTTCTGCGTGGCTGATTTGCTTCAACCCGGCGCGGCCGTGTTATTCCTCGACTACCGTCGGCGAATCACAATCGAATAGTTGCAACCCATCACTCGGATCGTCCGGCACGTTCCTGCCGGTGAAGGGACTTTCACTGTGGCCAGCGTGACCTTTGACGGGGCAACCCGGATCTATCCAAAGACTGAGGCTCCGGCGGTCAACAAGCTCAGCCTCGAGGTCGCCGACGGCGAATTCCTCGTCCTAGTTGGCCCATCGGGGTGTGGAAAGTCGACATCCCTGCGCATGCTCGCGGGCCTCGAAGACGTCGACGAGGGTCGCATCCTGATCGGCGACACCGACGTCACCTATCTCCCGCCGAAAGACCGCGACATCGCGATGGTCTTTCAGAACTACGCGCTCTACCCCCACATGACCGCTGCCGAAAACATGGGCTTCGCGTTGAAAATCGCGGGAGTGAACAAGATCGAGGTCGAAAAGCGCGTCAGGCAGGCCGCAGAGTTACTCGACCTCGAGCCCTACCTCGATCGCAAACCCAAGGCCATGTCAGGCGGGCAACGTCAGCGGGTTGCGATGGGGCGCGCGATCGTCCGCGAGCCACGCGTGTTTCTGATGGACGAGCCGCTGTCCAATCTTGATGCAAAACTGCGCGTTCAAACTCGGACCCAGATCGCGTCTCTTCAGCGGCGACTTGGCACAACAACGGTCTATGTCACGCACGATCAGACCGAAGCGATGACGATGGGCGACCGGGTCGCGGTGCTCAAGGATGGCGACTTGTTGCAAGTGGGCACACCCGCGGCGCTGTACGACCGGCCCGCGAATGTGTTCGTGGCTGGTTTCATCGGGTCACCTGCGATGAATCTGTTCGACGCGACAATTTCTGCCGGGGTTGCAAAAGTCGGTGACGGCGAAGTGCGGCTTTCCGGCGAAATCGCCGCCGCGGCCCACGGCGTAAGCCACATCACGTTGGGATTGCGCCCCGAGGACCTCACGATCACCGATTCGCCCGGCTCGTGGGGAATCGTGGTTGATTTGGTGGAGAGTTTGGGAGCAGATGCCTATGTCTATGGCCATCTCACGAACGGTGATAGCAAAGATCGATCCATCGTCGTGCGCGCCGACGGACGTAAGCCGCCAAAACCCACCGACGTCTTGAGGGTTCAGGTAACGCCAGGCCGCGAACACGCCTTCGCAAGCGATTCTGGCGAGCGGCTGGGCGAATGAGCGAGTCTGTGCAGATCGTCGGAGGCAGTAATGGATTTGATTACTTGGTCGGTGAAACGGTCCTCGTCATCGTCGCCCATGCCGATGATCCGACCCTGTTTTGCGGCGGCACTCTCGCGTTGATGGCTGATGCGGGCGCCCGCGTTGTCATGCTTCGAGTCACTCGGGATCAAAGTGATTCCATCGGATTGGACCCGGAAGAAACGGCACGGCTCAATACCATCGAACTCGC
>JBBRLC010000216.1:0-3822 GCA_038231595.1 Candidatus Nanopelagicales bacterium
ACAACTTGTTCAATTTGCGGGCCGAAGATGTGCTCATTGATTTGCTCACCGACTCCGGTACGGGATCGATGTCGGCAGAGCAGTGGGCCGGCATTCAGCGCGGTGACGAGTCCTACGCTGGCTCGCCATCGTGGTTTCGGTTTCTTGCCAGCGTGCAAGATCTCTTCCCCTTCACGCACGTGATTCCCACCCATCAAGGACGGGCAGCAGAGAAGATCCTTTTTACTGCCATGGGTGACGCTGGCAAAGTCGTGCCGAACAACACGCACTTCGATACGACGCGGGCCAACATCGAATACACGGGGGCCGAAGCACTGGACTTGGTGATAGCCGAAGGCCGCAAACCGCAATCGACGCATCCATTCAAGGGCAACATGGACCTCGCCGCGCTCGATGCCCTGCTCATCGAGCGCGGCGATGACGTGCCTTTGGTCATGGTCACGATCACCAACAACTCGGGTGGCGGACAACCAGTCTCGCTGGAGAACATTCAAGGCATTCGAGCCGTGTGTGATCGCCACAACAAGCCACTTTTCCTCGACGCCTGCAGGTTTGCCGAGAATGCGTGGTTCATCCGTGAACGCGAAGAAGGCCAAGGAGATCGCGAAGTCCGCGACATTGTGCGCGAGATCGCGTCTCTGGCCGACGGCATGACGATGAGCGCGAAGAAAGATCCACTGGGAAACATCGGCGGTTGGCTCGCCATGAATGACGACACGCTCGCGAGCCAGTGTCGCACCTTGTTAATTCTCACCGAGGGCTTTCCGACGTACGGTGGACTCGCCGGGCGGGACTTGGAAGCGCTCGCCCAGGGACTACGTGAAGCGGTCGACCACGACTACCTTCGCTATCGGATCCGCTCGACTGCCTACCTCGGACACGCATTGATGGGTCTGGACATCCCGGTCGTACAACCGATTGGAGGGCACGCGGTCTACCTCGATGCGCGCGCCTTGCTCCCGCATATCGATCCGCTGCAGTACCCGGGGCAATCCCTGGCGATCGCGCTCTATGAGGCCGGCGGCATACGAGGGTGCGAAATCGGGACGGTGATGTTCGGCCGGCAACCCGATGGAACCGAGATTCCCGCGGCCATGGACTTGGTTCGGCTCGCGATTCCCCGCCGTACCTATACGCAGTCACACATCGACTACGTCATCGAGGTGTGCGAGCAAGTTAGTTTGAAGGCCTCTAGTTTGCCGGGGTACCGAATCGTGGAAGAACCGCCAGCACTGCGTCACTTCACGTCTCGTTTCGAGCCAGTTGGCTAGTTGTATTCGACGTCATCTGAGTGGTCCTCATCGTCGAGGAGATGGCGACTAGCGATCGATTCGGCGGCCGCACGCGCTGGGGCGAATCCCGTCAATGCGCCGAGGAAGTCGGCACGTTCGAGGACAAGGAGGCGGGTTGGGGTCGTCGTTGTGACGGTCGCCGTTCGTGGGATGTCCCGCAACAGCGCGATCTCGCCAAACTGATCGCCCGCGTGAAGGTGTCGCAATTCGTTGCCTCGCTGGGTCACGACGAGATCACCACATTCGACGAAGTAGAAGCGGTCTCCAATATCCCCCTCGCTGATGACGGTAATTCCGGCACCGAGACCGACATCAACGACCGAGGCCGAGAGTTGTTCGAGGGTCCGCTGCGGAAGCGGGGCGAAGATTGGCAGTCGGCGCAGGAGGAAGAAGGCTGGGCCGGGCAGGACCGCACGCCCGTCCAATTTTCTGATCTGGGTCGATGCGAGGAGCCCGACAATTGGCAGAAAGGTACCGGCCGCAACGAAGGCTGCACGTGCCCCGAAGGCGTTTACTAGCAACGGTGCCAGCACGGCACCGATTGCGAGACCCACCATCATGAGTCCCTCTTGAATCCCGAATATTCGCGACAAGAGGTCCGCTGGCACGGTTCGCTGCAGCAGGGTCCGGGCACCCACATCAAAGAACGCGTTACCGGCGCCGTACACCGCAATCAACCCAAGAGCCATCCAAAGCGACGTCGCTAGTCCCACCAGAGCGATCGGTACGCCGACGCCGAGCACGCCGACAACGAGTGCGGGCGTCATTCGTCGCCTCCCGACGAGAACGACGGTGAAGGCGGCGCCGGCAATTCCGCCCAGACCAAGCGCTGAAGTCAGTGCACTTGGTCCGGACTGACCGGTCTGCAAAATGTCGAGCGCCAGCACGACCACGAAAATGTCCATCAACCCCATCACGACGAACTGTGCACCCACCATCAACACGAGCAGCGCGGCGGGGACATCACCTCGAATTGCGGCGAACCCAGCCGCCGCAGATGTAAGTAAGTGCTCATCGCGGATCCGTAAGGAAACACGCTGTAAGTTCGCGCCAACAACGAGGGTGGCCGCAATCATCATCACGAGGCCCATCGCCAAATACACAGAACCCGGTCCCCAGACCACCAGCAAGATTCCGCTCACTGCAGGACCGACGAAGGACGCGAAGGCATATGCGACGGAAGTGGCAGAGTTCGCGGCCGTCAATTCCTCCGGTCCGCGGGCCAAGTCAGGCAATACCGCATTGTGAACTGGTCTGGTCAAGGTGATGGCACTCGCGGCCGCCGCTGCCAACAACGCGATGAGCCAAGCGGAAGCCATCATGGCGAGTGCGATTCCTGTCGCCAGCATGGCCAGGGATTGAAGGCTGTAGCCGAGCGTGAGCGCGCGATTCCGCGGCATTCGGTCCCCGAGAACCGAGCCAAAGGGGGCCACGATTGCCGCTGGTACCAGTTGTGCCAACGCGATCAGGCCGGCATCAGTTGCCCCACCCCGACCGAAGGCCCAGACGAGAATGGCTATCCAGGTGGCCCACTCCGCGGCGTGGAACAGAAAGAAGGCCGCGATGGCTCTTCGCAAACCTGAGTTGCGTAACGCAGACGCCAGAACCGAACTGGTCGAGGGGCGTGTATCCGCGACCATCTACCAGGTACCTCGCGTTTCTCCCAAACCTCAGTCTCCTTACTTTCGCGAACTGAGGCTAACCATCGGGGCAGCGAACTGGACACGATCGGGTAATTCGCTGAACCGCTTGACCGGCAAGGGACATCTTGACCGGCAAGGGACATAGGGTAAGGCTGCTCCTGGTTCCACACCCACCGTGGGGTGTCAAGGAGATCGGCCAAAGCAACCGGCACGACATACTTGAACGAACCCCGGGGAGGTTCTGGTGTCATTTTCTCGTCATCGACCAAATATGCGTCGCAGGGTCGGAACTATTGCGGCCTCCGTGCTCGCCTTCACTGGACTGAGCGCGGTGAGCAATTCCGCTCAAGCGTCAATCGTCAGCCTCAAGACCCAGTTCACTGCTGCCGTGTCGTCGCCGGACACCGCCACGTCGCCCGTGGCCGCCGTCATCGGGACGCCGGTGCATCTTGATTTCAAATTGACGAATACGTCGAACTTCTTTGCGCCGATGGGGAAGTTCCAAATCACGGCACCAACCGGGTTCACCGTGGCCACTCCGAGCGTTGATCGAGCCGGGTGGACAGCCAGCATTTCGGGTCAGGTCATCACCACAGCGATCACCAGGCCATTCACACTCGTGGGATTGCGACTCGGTCAATCGCTGACCTTGTCTGTAGTGGCCACCGCAACCACGGCCGCCGCAAATCCCTCCGTCATCGAAACTCCGACTACGTGGTCAGCCAAGGGATACGGATTCTTTGGTCTATTTCGCTTCAGCCTTCAGGGGCCAAATCCTGTGGTTGTTGTGGTGACCGCTGGAACTGCTGCGTTCGCCGCGGCCCCGAACGTGCCGCTCACCAACATCGCGGCTCCAGCCGAAACGGGTGGGCCTTGCCTTCTCGACC
>JBBRLC010000217.1:0-3817 GCA_038231595.1 Candidatus Nanopelagicales bacterium
CCCCCCGACGTCACTGAACCGCAATGCCCCTGGTCGATGGCAAGCCGGGCCGGCAACGCACTCACCGGCGGAACTACCTACGTTGACTCCACTCGATCATCCGCCGCCGAGTCGTACGCCTGTTATCCACTCGCCGGAGCTGGCTCCGTGCTCGTCCGCGGTCGCGCCAACGGTGAAAACGGCATCATTGTTTTTGGATCGGGTGACGCCTTCACCAATGCCCACCTGGGTGAGAGCGGAAATGCAGCACTGACGATGGGCTCGATCGGTCAGCACCACGACGTGGTGTGGTTCGTCGCCTCGCGCACTGACCCGGATCTCCTCCCTGGCGTTGAGGCTTCCGTCAGTGACCTCACCCCCCAATGGGTGGGCCTGGCTCTGGCTCAAGTCATGCTTATAGTGCTCGCCCTCGCGTGGTGGCGCGGACGTGGACTTGGACCCGTTGTTACGGAGCCCCTTCCGGTCGTGGTACGGGCTGCTGAGGCAACCGAAGGTAGGGCGCGGCTCTACCGAAAAATCTCGGCCCGCGGACACGCCGCCCAGGCTCTGCGAATATCCACTATGTCGTTGCTGCGGGCAGACTTACATCTGCCGGCAGCGGCCGATATGTACGTCATCGCCCACGCAATCGAAGCTCGCGGTAGTCGCGACACACTGAGCGTCATTCGCCTGCTCAGCCATTCCGAACCCAGAACTGACGACGAACTTGTCAAACTCGCTGATGAGTTAGACGAGCTCGAACGGGAGGTACGCCGATCGTGACCAACTCACCCGCCGCCCCCGCGGCCCTGAGTTACTCGACAAGCGCAGTCGCAGCTCCACGCGCGGCTCTTCTGGCGATACGTGCCGAAGTCGCCAAAGCGGTCGTCGGCCAAGATGCTGCCGTCACCGGACTGGTCATCGGTTTGCTCTGCCGCGGCCACGTACTACTCGAAGGCGTTCCCGGGACGGCCAAGACTTTGCTGGTACGCGCCCTCGCAGCGTCGTTGAGCCTCGACACCAAGCGAATCCAATTCACGCCCGACTTGATGCCCGGCGATGTGACGGGTTCGTCGGTCTGGGATCCACGCAGCGCAGAGTTTGTCTTCAAGCCCGGTCCGGTATTCACCAACATCTTGTTGGCGGACGAAATCAACCGCACGCCGCCCAAAACGCAAGCTGCACTGCTGGAATCTATGGAAGAACGTCAAGTTTCGATTGACGGAACCACCCGGGCGCTACCCGATCCATTCATCGTCGCCGCAACCCAAAACCCGGTCGAGTACGAGGGCACGTACAACTTGCCTGAAGCACAATTGGATCGCTTCCTGCTCAAACTCACGGTGCCAATTCCGAGCCGGGATGAAGAACATGCGGTCCTCACTCGGCACATGAACGGTTTCGATCCGCGTGACCTGGCCGGTGCCGGAATCCACCCCGTCGCCACGGCCACCCACCTCGAATCTGCCCGCCAGGCAATTTCTACCGTGACTGTCGCCAGCGAAATCGCGGCGTACACAGTCGACCTCGCCCGCGCGACCCGACAGAGTCCCTCACTTCGGCTCGGTGTGTCCCCGCGCGGCGCGGTAGCACTGATCAATGCGGCGCGTGCGTGGTCCTGGCTAGCTGGCCGCGACTACGTCACTCCCGACGACGTCAAGGCCTTGGCACGACCGGCCCTTCGGCACCGAATTGTGCTCCGACCTGAGGCTGAGCTTGATGGTGTGACCACGGATTCGGTCTTAGAGACAGTGTTGGCGAGCGTCGCCGTACCCCGATGACCATCACCGGACGATTCGTCGCGCTGATGGCGGGTGCGATCGCCGTAGTCGCCCTCGTCGTTCACTCGTGGGCCGGATTCTGGTTGGTGAACACCGTTCTCGCCGCCATCGCGTGCCTCGACGTCGCTCTTGCCGGATCACCGAGAACGATGACCATGCGGCGATCTGGCGCATCCGCCGTGAGGCTTGGCGAAAGCGCCGAGGTTTTCCTCCACGTCACGAACGACGGTGGGCGCCCCATCCGTGGACTAATTCGAGACGCCTGGCCTCCGACCGCGGGAGCGGCGATCACACGACACCAACTTGAACTGCCGCCTGGGACTCAGGTCGAAATCGCCACCACGTTGACTCCGGTTCGCCGAGGCGTACGCCGCCCTGACCGGGTGACTGTTCGATCCTACGGACCATTGGGCTTAGCGGCCCGGCAGGCAACTCACCGGGCGAATTGGGAATTGCGGACCTTGCCGCGCTTCTCCTCACGCAAACACTTGACATCGCGACTCGCTCGGTTGCGCGAGCTCGACGGCAGTACGGCAACACACATCCGAGGTCAGGGCACAGAATTCGATTCGCTACGCGATTTTGTCCAGGGCGACGACGTGCGCTCAATCGACTGGCGAGCAACAGCTCGCGCAAGCAACGTCGTTGTTCGTACCTGGAGACCGGAGCGAGACCGCCATGTCTTGATCGTGCTCGATACCGGGCGAAGTAGCGCTGCTCGAATCGGTGCCGGTACGCGACTTGACGATGCCATCGACGCATCGCTGCTGCTCGCCGTACTCGCATCGCGCGCAGGTGACCGGGTCGACCTGTTGGCCTATGACCGCGACGTTCGCGCCGACGTACGTGGTCGAGCGGTCAACGAACTGTTGGGGGCACTCAGTGACGCCCTCACCAACGTTGAGCCCGAACTCGCCGAAACGGACGCGCGCGGGATGGTCTCGCAGATTCTGCGGCGTGCACCACACCACGCGCTCATCGTCATGTTGACGTCGATCGAACCTGCAATCATCGAAGCGGGACTGATGCCATTCATCGCTGCACTCGCGACCCGACACACAGTCATCGTGGCGTCCGTTGCCGATCCACGGCTCGCGGAGATGTCTCGCGCGCGAGGTGGGATCGAGCAGGTCTACGACGCTGCCTCGGCCGCAACCGCAGGAGCCGCACGCGCCCGAGTGGCGACGACACTCACCCGGAGGGGTGCCACCGTGATCGATGAATCCCCTGACCTCATCGCGCCGCGACTAGCAGACACGTACATCGCGCTCAAAACCGCCGGCCGCCTCTAAGACCGCCAACTGTTCTGCATGAAAGGTCTGTTCGTCAGTCTCTATTGAGCGGAACTCCCTTTCAGGCAAATCAAATCATGGGGTTAGGCGGCGTACGGCGCGAGATCGGTGGTCGCGCCACTGCCGGTGACATCGCCGGTGTAGCCCGCCCGTACGGCGCGACCCCCCAGCACCACGACGTAGGCGATAAAGCCAACCCACGCGCTGACACCGATGCCGATGCGGATCCCGGTGGGTAGCCCCGAAGGAGTCACGAAAGCTTCGATGACTCCCGACACGAACAACACGAGGACCAGCCCGATGGCAATCGTCGCCGCCGCGCGACCCTCCTCGGCCATGGCGATCGAGCGCGGCCGCCCGCCGGGGGCGACGATGCACCAGCCAAGCCGCATCCCAGCAGCGGCGGCGAGAAACACCGCCGTCAATTCCAACAAACCGTGCGGGGCGATGAGGCCGAAGAAAACGTCGAGGCGACCTGCCGATGCCATCAAACCCGCCACCGCCGCGGTATTGAGAGCGTTCGTCCAGAGGACGTAGACCGCGGGAAGGCACAGCATGGCCCCCAGGACCAGCACCATCGCGGCCAGCAACGCATTGTTCGTCCACACGTGAGCAGCGAAAGAACTCGCCGGGCTCGCCGTGTAGTAGTCGGCGAAGTTTTGGTTTACCAGCGATGACACTTCGTCGGGAGTGGCGATCGCATCTCGTACTTCCGGATTGGCGGCGATCCACCGCGCGACGACGGTGACCACGGCGATGAACAGA
>JBBRLC010000218.1:0-3811 GCA_038231595.1 Candidatus Nanopelagicales bacterium
CTGGTTGGTGCTGCTGTCGTGGCCGCGGTTGCCCAGCGGCGCGCGAGTCGCACGAATCGCGGTCGTGCTTCTGTTGGTCGCAAGCGCAATCGCGAAGGTCACCGGCCACCTCTAGATCAGAACACGTACTCCTACTCGAACTCGCCTCCGTCGAACTGGCCCAACGAGCGCTCATCTGCTTTTGAAGACGCCGCGTCGTCGCCACCTAGTTGACAACGGTTTTCATTTTCGACAGAGTCGGCAGATGGCCATAGTCGTCTCTTTGTTCGCCTTTGTGGCGACCATTCTCGGCGGACTGCTTGCCCTGCGCGTTCGGGACCGGATGCACCTAATTCTTGGATTCTCCGCTGGCGTACTTCTTGGTCTGGTGGCTTTCGAACTCCTCCCCGAGGTCTTTGCTCTCGGCACGGAGGTCGACCGAGTACCTCTTGGCATGCTCACCTTCGTCGGCGGGTTTTTGGTTCTGCACGTCGTCGAACGTGCGGCTGGCGTCCATGAGACCGTCGACTCGGAGTACGGCGAACACGCGCACGCCCACCACGGCGTGGGTCTCCTCGGTGCCGGCGCTCTCGTCATTCATTCGTTTCTTGACGGACTCGCGATCGGCTTGGCTTTTCAGATCAATTCGGCGGTGGGATGGGCCGTCGCCATCGCGGTGTTGGCGCACGACTTCGCCGATGGGCTCAATACCGTAACCGTGATGTTGCGGCACGGGCACACCCGACGTCGAGCAGTAGCGTTGCTGATGATGGATGCAGTCGCACCGATACTGGGAGCGATCGTCGGCACGGTCGCTGAACCGTCACCAACATTTCTCGCCGCGTACCTCGGTGCGTTTGCAGGATTCCTGACCTATCTAGCGACCGCGGACATCTTGCCCGAAGCGCATAGCCGACACCCTTCTCGACTCACGTTGGTCACGACAGTCGCTGGCGTTGCGTTGATGTGGGGAATCGCGGCACTATCGGCGGGTTCGCTATGACCGAGTTACGAAACACCAAACAACGCATCGCTGTTACCGCGGCACTGAGCGCCACGGATCGATTTCAAAGCGCGCAAGAACTCCATCTTGCGGTGGCTCTCGCTGGCCATAGCGTGGGCCTCACCACGGTGTACAGAACCCTCGGCGCCCTCGCCGATTCTGGGGATGTGGACACGGTGATTTCTACCGACGGTCAAGTCCTCTACCGCAGGTGTATTGAGCCGAGCCATCACCATCACTTGGTCTGCCGTGATTGCGGTCGTACTGTCGAAGTTGAAGGACCGCAAGTGGAGAAGTGGGCGGACGCCGTCGCAACAGCGAATGGGTACGTCGACGTGTCACACACCCTAGAAATCTTCGGTCGGTGCAGCGCCTGCGCAACATTGCGTACCCCCAGTTGATCATGGACTTGTGCACGGTATTTCGCCGAATGCCCTGCATAACTCCATGATCAACTTTGCAGTGGTGCGGCGCGGTGGGGGTGTACGGCGGTGAAGGTCGACGACAACTGATCGCTCATTGGTCGCCCGAGTCGTCCGCCGCGAAGAAGTTGGGTCGCGCGCCCCCGTAACGTCGATCGCGAGCGGCGTACTGCTCGCACGCAGCCCACAGGTGCCGTCGATCAAAGTCCGGCCACAGTGTGGGGACGAAGACAAATTCGGCGTACGCCGATTGCCACAACAGGAAGTTGCTGGTGCGTTGCTCGCCCGAGGATCGGATGAACAGATCAACATCTGGCATCTCAGGCTCGTCGAGGTAGCGAGCGAGAACCCGCTCATCGATCTTGTCGGGATTGACGCGCCCCGCTTGGACGTCTCGCGCTAGGGCAGCTGCCGCGTCAGCGATCTCGGCACGGCCGCCATAGTTAACGCACATCGTCAAAGTCAGAGCCTTGTTATTTCGGGTGAGTTCCTCGGCGGTTTCCAACTCGTCGATCACGCTCTTCCAGAGTTTCGGCCGTCGACCGGCCCAGCGAACCCGTACGCCGAGTTCGTGCATCTCATCACGGCGGCGACGGATCACGTCTCGGTTGAATCCCATCAGGAAGCGAACTTCATCGGGCGAGCGTTTCCAGTTCTCGGTGGAAAACGCGTACGCAGAAATCCACCCGACGCCCAATTCGATGGCGCCGTGAACGCAGTCCAACAGACTCGCTTCCCCAGCCGCGTGACCTTCCGTCCGAGGCAGGCCGCGCTCCTTGGCCCAACGACCATTTCCGTCCATCACCAAGGCAACGTGACGAGGAACAAGATCCGCTGGAATCGCTGGCGCCGCCACACCGAGCGGATGTGGTTTCGGGGGGGCTACCAGTTTGCGTCGACGCACTGACTCATCGTCTCAGCCGCAGCAGGTCTCTTTGAGGAGGACCCGAGATCGGTGCAAAGCCGGATGCGGCATCACAGCCGGGCTCACTCGACCCGAAATTCACTATCAACACCAACGGTTGAGGGAATCTGGACGTCTATTCCCACTGCGTCAGACGGAATACCGATGTCCACGCGGCGATCGAGGTCCAGTTCAACCTCGACTGGTCGGCGGGTGAATACCCCGCGCTCGACGAAAGGCAAGCTCCGCAGGCCGCGTTCCAGATGCCACTGAACGTACGCCGCGACGATGCCATTGCCTTCCCGACGGGCACGCGGTTCGCTGGCATCAGCCACATCCCACCCACCCGACAACAACGCAGCCAACAGGGCCAACGTCTCGGGTCGGGGAGTAGCGGAACCCGGCGTCCGATCATTGAGGCACAGCGCACCGCCACTGGGAACGTGAAAGAAGCGGTGTGGCCCCGGCGCACCACATCGAACGCATTCGTCGAACGATGGTGCGTAGCCGCCTATCGCGCAGGAGCGCAGCAGGTAGGCGTCCAGGACGAGGTCAGCGTCATGCTCGCCGCTGACCAGCGCTCGTAGGCCACCAACGAGGAGCAGGTATTGCGACACCGTGGGTTCCCGTTCTTCCGGAATCATCCTTTCGGCGGTTTCCAGCATCACTTGCCCCGAGGTGTAGCGCGCGTAATCGCCAACGAGGTCCGCACCGTAGGAACGCAGGAACTCCGCTTGATTGACAACATCGAGAGAGCGTCCGATGTAGCACTGGACGTCGACGTGAGAGAAAGGTTCAAGCCGCGACCCGAATTTTGACTTGGTTCGGCGTACGCCTTTGGCAACGGCACGAACTTTGCCATGATCGCGGGTGAGCAGCGTGATGATTCGATCGGCTTCGCCCAATTTATGGGTACGCAGCACAATGCCTTCGTCTCGGTACAAACTCACTAGGGGATTCTCTCCCCCGCGAGTACCTTCGCGTCGCACCAACCCACCTCGGCCAGCCCAACCTCGGCCAGCCCCAACCCCACTTCGCCACCACTCCAATCCCACTCGGAGGCCCTGTGCCGAGCCACGATCCCAGTGCCGGCGCAGTTGACGCGTCGGGTCACAAGGAAGGATTGGCCGAATTCGCCCTTCTGCAGCGCATCGACGCCTACCTCGATGCCGTCCCTCGCCCCAACGCTGACACGATAGATCTTGGTGGACTGACCCTGTTTGTCTCTCGCAGCGTGTGGCCTTACTACGCACGTACGACTCGGGAAGCAAATTCATCGATCACCGTCGAGGACGTCCACCGGGCAATCGAAGCGGCGCGGCAAAACGCGATGGAACCTTCCATTGAATGGGTGCATGAACTTCACCCCAGCCTGATCCAAACCGCTCGGACTGCCGGGATGTCGGTGACGTTGCACCCGCTCTTGGTCTTCGACCCAACGGCGTCGCGCGCAGCCCCGCAACTAGACGGCTATCGCGTCCGAGTTCCCACCGCGGACGACCC
>JBBRLC010000219.1:0-3784 GCA_038231595.1 Candidatus Nanopelagicales bacterium
GACCACACCACGATCGCCGAGCTGGCGATCGAACGGGCGAAACGTCTTGTCGAGCTCGGCCACGATGTGGTCGTACTGCTCGACTCGATGACGCGACTCGGGCGTGCGTACAACTTGGCGGCCCCGGCCAGCGGACGAATCCTGTCCGGTGGTGTCGACTCGACGGCGCTCTACCCACCGAAACGATTCTTTGGGGCGGCGCGCAACATCGAGGACGGCGGCTCGTTGACCGTGATCGCGACCGCACTTGTCGAAACTGGCTCGCGAATGGACGAGGTCATTTTCGAGGAGTTCAAGGGCACCGGAAACATGGAGCTCAAGCTCGACCGGCGACTCGCGGACAAGCGAATCTTCCCGGCGGTCGACGTCGATGCATCAGGTACCCGTAAAGAGGAGATCCTGCTCAACCCCGACGAACTCAAGACGGTGTGGAAGCTCCGACGCGTACTGCACGCCTTGGATCAGCAGCAAGCAATCGAGTTGTTGCTCAACAAGTTGCGTGAGACCAAGAGCAACTTTGAGTTCCTCCTGCAGGTTCAGAAGAACACTCCGTCGGCGCCGGGCGACCCCGACTACTGATCCTCACGACCTCTGAACCACCCCGCCGAGTCTGGACTTATCACCCCCAAGAGGTACGAATTTGGGGGCATAAGTCCCGACTCGGCGTCGTTAGGGAAAGGCTAAGCGGCAAAGAAGTGGGTACGGATTGTGGTGGGGGTGAGTTCGGTTGTGTAGACGCTGACGTCCGCGATCGCGCCATCGAAGTTGGTCGAGCTCGGATCAGTTGGATAGTTTGGCCATGAACCAAGGGAACCGCAGCCGAAGCGCCAGTAGGGCTTGAAGTTTTGGCTGGCGGTATTCGCACTCGACACCACCGAGAATCCATCCATGAAAAGTTGCATTCCGCCGGTTGTCCCCATCGTGACAGCGACTTGATGCCACGCCCCATCGTTGTACGACAGCGGCGAGGTGATGACGGTGGGAGACCCCAGCCAAACACCAAATACGAGTTTGTCGGCGTTGGTCATATAGACGTGTCGGTCGTAGTTCGCCGACGCACCGGTCTGCGCCAACTCGAACGCAGCCAACTTCCCACCGGTCGTTGCGGTCGTCTTGAACCACATCTCATAGGAGTAAGTCTTGGGGTTGTTCAGTTGAACCGGTGACGCGATACAAGATGTGTTGTTCTTCGACGACACCGCCAGACCAGCATTGCGCGGAAGTGGTTGGGGGGACACCCCGTAGTTTCAGCCCCCGACGTACGTGCCGGGATTGCCGCTCCCCGACGAGTCGACCGCAGTCGTGCCGGAGGCTTGGTTGAGTCGGTAGAAAAACAACGGCCCCGAGTTGTTGACCTCAGTGACATAGGTTCCGGCGCCGAATTGGGCGTACGACGAAATCTTCCACGCGTTGCCCGCGTCACTCGCGGTCGCGGCAAACGCCGAAAACGCCGTCCCCAACACGGCTGCCAAGGTCATCGTCACCGCGAACGTTGCGGCCATGGGGGACATGCGCAGCAAGGTGGGTACGTGGATCACGCCGATCACGCCGATCACGCCGGCCAATCGATTGAGCGCTGCCGTGAAAGCCGACGTTGCTGATAGTGCATCGTCGATCTCAACGTCGTGGGCGATCTCAACTTCGTGAACGATCTCAACGTCGTGGGCGATCTCAACGTCGTGAACGAGATCGTCGACGTCTCCATCCTCGACCTGCGCGCCCGAAGTGTCGGCGTCGGCAGGCTCGCCTTCATCGCCTTCCGAGTCGGCGTCTGAGTTCTCGCCGAGGAGATCGTCGTCTCGATCCCGTGCGACCAACACGATGGCGCTCACGAGAACGAACAGGGTCAGCCCCAGCGGAAGTAAGGCACCCTAACGCGCCCACACCACCGGCAATCCAACGAAGCGAACGCACAAGCGTCCGAGTCCGTGCACCGCTGCGGGTGCGACTGCGTGGGAATCGTCGGTGGGGTTGGCATCGCCGCGAGTGATCAGGGTGCCGTCGGGGTTGACCGAGCGAACGCGGTGAATCACCGTACGGCCCGCGACGTTGGGGTCATCGAAGCTGATGACTTGACCGGCTCTGACTGACGTAGCGGGCACGGGTTCGGACACGACGACATCGCCGGGATTGATCCGCGGCGCCATCGATCCGGTCAGCACCACATCGCTTTGCCAACCAATCAGCGCGGGGATCGTGGCCCACAAAACCATGCCGGTCACAAAAGCGAGCAACACTCGAGCTGAGGTGACCAGGAGGAGATAAATCCAACCCGGCCGGCGTACCGCTTCCCCAGCGAGTACGCCGACCCGGGCTGTCGTCCGATCCCTCCCCATAGGCAGGCTCGGGACGTCGGTGTCGACTGGGAGGTTGACATGCGACGAACCGATCAGGTCCGTCGCGGTCGAGTCGACACCTTCGACAATCGCGATGCCGTCATGGGTGGCGGCGTCGTCACGATCATCGACGGTTGTGGGTGTGACGCTCATGGTGGCGTCCTCCACGACGTAGGGGGCGTGCTCGGCCGAGGGGATGCGCGATGGAACTGCGCTGGTCGAGTTCGCTGACCGCTACGTCAGGCTTGGATCTCCCACGTGAATGTCGCTGAGGCGGTCGAGTTCATCACTGAGCTCGGCGCTGCGGCATTGACTGTGTAGGTGAACTTGTAGGTCTTGCTCTCGGGGTTGGTCGACGGCGTCCAGGTGCCGGCGCCGGTGCCGTACGTCGACGGCATCGCCGTCAGCGTTCCGCTGTAGATCGACGAACCGACGAAAGCGCCGCACGAGGTGAAGTCACCCGGCGTACCTTCGGCGACCGTGACGTCGATGTAGTTGGCGAGGCTGTTCGTCGAGGTCGAGGTCGCGTAGACCTTGACCGGGCCGAAGAGTGACGAGTTGCTCGTCACCTTGATGCACTTGGTACCGGTGCTGCCGGGGCGCAAGCCCACGGCGTTGAACATCGCGCTGCCGCCGCCGTCATCGGTCAACGAGACGTTGCCCGTGGCCCAGTTGTTGGCGGCGTTATTGGTGGTGGCGCTGAACGCGGCGTACGAGCCCTGCCAGACGACAAGGGCGCTGGCCAACAGCGCGGCGGGTACGGCAGCGGCCTTGATCATCCGGCGCTGGCGCGTGGTGGGTCGGTTCATCGGGTCCTCTTCGCCTCATGTCCGTACGGCGTTCCGTACGGATCCCTCTCCCTGTCACCAATGAATCGGCCTGCTTTGACCCACCTTGAGCCGCTGCCCCCCACTTTCTTCCCTCCTGCCGAGTCTGGAGAAAAGGCCCTGAAAGGGGCCGATTTAGGTCCATAAGTCCAGACTCGGCGGAAGGGGGTAGGCGCGGCGGGGCTGGGATGGGGCGGGGATTGGGCGTACGGCGGGAGGGCGGGCATACTTTGGCTCGGTTTCCGGTTCACGCATCTGTGCACGCCATCCGGCGGGCTGCGACCCGGGGCTTTCGTGAGGAGTACTTGTGAAACAAGGCATTCATCCTGAGTACGTCGAAACCACGGTGACCTGTACCTGTGGCTCCACGTTCACCACCCGCAGCACCGCGAAGAACGGCGTCGTTCACGCGGACGTCTGCTCCCAATGTCACCCGTTCTACACGGGCAAGCAGAAGATCCTCGACACCGGCGGCCGCGTTGCGAAGTTCGAAAAGCGCTTCGGCAAGACGAAGGCCACCGAAGACTCCGAATAGCTTTGCTCCACGGGCGTCGGCTCGTCGCTTCGGTGACGGCCCGGCGCTCGTTGCCATCCCTGGACAAACCGCACGACCGCTCAAAC
>JBBRLC010000220.1:0-3772 GCA_038231595.1 Candidatus Nanopelagicales bacterium
CAGTACGACCAATTTGGGGTTGATCTCCCAGAGTTGCTCGGGTCCAAGATTCCAACGCTCCAACGTGCCGGGTCGAAAGTTTTCAATCAAGAGATCCGACTTGGTCAACAGATCGCGGGCGATCTGCTGACCCTCGGCCACACGTAAGTTCAGCGTCACGGACTTCTTGTTGCGCGCGACCACGGGCCACCACAACGAGCGACCATGCGGCTTCTCGCGGCCCCACTCACGCATCGGGTCGCCGACGCCGGGCGCTTCAAGTTTGATCACCTCGGCACCGAAGTCGGCGAACAACTGACCCGCAAATGGCCCTGCCAACAACACGCCCATCTCCACGACGCGGAGGTCGTTGAGAGCACCCGGGTGATCGGGGTTGACGATCCCGTCAACCGATGAAAGCAGCGACGCCATCAGTCAGCCATTCTCGCCAGATCAGCAGCCGAAAGATTCTCGACGCCAACAACTCGTGAATTGGTAAAGAACAACAACGTCTCCCGTGTTCCTTCTGCGCCTTGGCCAGAAAGTCCCCAGGCAGGTCGCGGCGCAAACAGATTCAACGACAACATCGTCGAACCGTTGACCTTGACTCCACCTGCGCGGATCTGGCGGGCGACTTCAAGGCCTCGACCTTCATCGCCAGCGAACACATAGCCCTCCAGTCCAAACGGAGTGTCATTAGCCAGCGCAATCGCTTCGGCATCATTTGAAGCGCGCAGTACAACTGCTACCGGGCCAAAGATCTCTTCACGCGCGTCGGCGCTTTCAATACCGGTAATCAAGGTGGGCGCCAGGAAGTTGCCATCAAGATCAGGCAAAGGTGTCGGTGCGTGCACCTCGCCACCTTTGGCAACCAGGTCAGCGATACGACTCTTGAGCGACTCGAGGTGACCAGAGTGAACGATCGGACCCATCTCGGTGTCCTGCGCGAGTGAATCTCCGAGTCGTACATCGGCGAGCCGCTGCGAGACTGCGGTCAAGACGGCGTCGGCATTTCCGTCTTGCAAGATCAACCGACCCAACGCGCGACACCATTGGCCATTGAGTTGGATGATCAGGTCAACGATACCCTCGGCGGCTTTGTCCACGTCTGCATCGTCGAGAACAACGATGGCATTGTTGCCACCCAACTCGAGTTGTGCAGGCTTGAAATCTACCGCGCACGCCGCCGCGATTGCGCGACCTCCGCCGAGACCGCCAGTAAAAGAGATCGCGCGTACTCGAGGATCGTTGGCGAGGAGTCCACCGACGTGCGGGCCGCCTTGCACCATCTGAAAAGTTCCGGGCTCAATGCCGCGTTCGGTGAGCACATGATCGATCACTTCGCCCAGGGCCGACGTGCCGTACGGCGCCCATTCGCTCGGTTTCAAGATCGACGGACATCCAGCGGCAAGTGAATTGGCCAGTTTGTGTGCCGCCATCGGCGCCGGGGCATTCCACGGTACGAGCGATAGCGCCGGTCCCCACGGAAGGTGGTGGATCTCGGCCGGTTTTCCGGTCGGGCCATCCATCGTCGACGCCAAGATTCCTTCACGGAGCAGCGAGGCCGCCAACCGGAAGGCCCCACCATTGATGACGAAGGCGAGCATTCCAGTCGTACGAATAATCGCGCCAGTTCCTAATGATTCCAGCGCGGCGATCCGGCCGGCTTGCACGTCCAAACCATCGGCAATCGCATCGAGGTGGTCAGCGCGTTCCTTCACCGGAAGCGACGACCACGAACCGTTATCGTGAACTCGCATCGCGGCAGCGGCAACTCGCTCGACATCGGCATCGGAACTCGCGCGCTGACGGGCGATGACATGACCCGTGTTGGGGTTCTCCAGGTCCACGCCAAGATCGACCGGCGGTGTGCTCCACTCGCCATCGATCAACTGGCGTGCGTCGGGCACTTCGACAGCCGTCGACGGGGTCTCGGTCATCGGTCCTCCCGGAGATCTGACATTTCGGTGTGCGCGTCGGTTTCGGTGTCGCCGCCGAGATAGACGCGGGACAGGGTCTCACCTTCGTGAACCGGACCTTCGGGTCCCCTCGGGTCTTCCAACACGCGCTGCGACGGGTCTGGACTCAGCCGCGTTCCATGGACTGTAAGGATTCGCCGCAGTAGCCCATCGCGATACAAGGTCGTCGTCCTCGTACGCATTTCGCCGCCAAGGTGGCGGATGTAGTCGGGGTCGTAGAAAAGTGCGTTCGTCGGCTCGTCGCATCGAAGCGGCAAGAACACGAGAACGCCGGGTCCCCCGGAAACGCCGATCATCTTGGGTGCGCCTGGACCAAGTCGATTGAACTCAAGCACCCCATCAACGATCCGTCCCCGGAACGTTCGCTCGTGTGCGGGCCGTCCTGCAAGAACCACATTTGTTTGGGCAAACTCTTCACCGTCGAAGTCGAGGTATACCAATTGCTGATATGGGAAATTTCCCGGCGTTCCGCCATAGCTGTCGTCCTCGAGGAGCGAGCCATCAGGTGAATGGCCGGTGAGCACATCGCGCCACACACCGCGAAACAACCACAAGTTGTCGGCGACCGACCCGCCGGATCGAGCCGCAACGCCTGAGGTCGGTGCAGTCACGCCGCTACTTATCCGCGTTCTTGTTGATGGTCGTGAAACCGGCCGAACCCTCGTTTTCTACGATCATCTTGGCCAGATCGAGTTTCCCTCGCTCGACCGGGAACGCCTGAACGAGGCCCATGGTCGTGTCGCGCATGGCCCGCCCTAGTTCATTGTCCATGAGCGCGCCCGAAGTGCCGCACATCTTGATCGCGTTGGCGGCGACCTGGAATGCACCTTCGCAAATCGCCCCCTTGGACAGACGCCACATCTTCACCACGTCTTGCTTGGACAAAATTTCAACTTCGCTGGACTCCAAGAGCACCTGCCGGCGACCCCACAAGTGGATGTCTTCGAGAACTTGTTCCGTGTTCCCAATGAGCACCTGATGCATCGGCGAAGAAGCAATCGGCGCACCCGTGTCGGCAAACTTCTGGCTCATGGTTCGATCGAGGGCGAAGTCGTACGCGCCACGAGCAATTCCGATGTAAATGGTCGCGATGGCGACCTGATTGCCCACCCACGATCCGCGCGCAATCGCAGTGGACCGCATGAATGCACCTGGGACTGTCAACGCCATGTCTTCGGGCACAAATGCGTTTTCAAGAATGATCCCGTGGTTGCCCGATGCGCGCATACCAAGGCCATTCCATACCTGACGGTTGCGTACGCCTTCGGTGTTGCGATCCACCAAGAACAAAGTGAGTGCGTCGAGTCCATCAACATCGGCCAGCCGAGCTGTCACCAAGTAGTAGTCGGCTGAACCCGTCAAACACCCAAACGACTTCGTACCGTTGATCAACCAGCCGCCCTCGGTGCGGGTCGCCTCAGTTTGGATCAAGACGTTCGCGTTACTCGCCTTGACCGCTTCGGAGGCAAAGTTTCCAATCCACCGACCATCGCGACCCATGAGCGTCAACACCTTCTCGGCAAAGGCGCGCACGATCGGCTCTTCCTCCGGCGTATATAGACCGGCCGCGATCGCCCCGAGTGGGAGCAAACCTCGCGAGGAAGACGAACAGTGGAAGAAATAGGCCAACGCGGTTGAGCCGCACGCGGTGCCGAGGGCGTAGGTGGTCGCAGCGAGATCGCGCAATGAGCCGCCGAGACCGCCATATTGTTCGGGAACGACCAATCCGAGCAGACCAGAGGCGCTGATCGCCTTCATGGTCCGTTCAGGAAATTCGCCTTTCGTGTCTGCTTCAGCAGCCGCTTCGCGCACGA
>JBBRLC010000221.1:0-3769 GCA_038231595.1 Candidatus Nanopelagicales bacterium
ATCCCGCTCGACGTTCAGCGCGCAGTGCTTGCCGCTGAGGACCGCGACTTCTACGACCATGGGGGGATTTCTCCGTCGGGCATCGCGCGCTCCTTCTGGAACAACGTCACCGGCGGATCGCTGCAAGGCGGCTCAACAATCACCCAGCAATATGCGCGCAACGCCTACCTCACGCAGGACCGGACGATCTCGCGCAAGATTCACGAAGTCCTGCTGTCGTTCAAACTAGAAACTACGGTCAGCAAAGATGAGATTCTTGGCAACTACCTGAACACCATCTATTTCGGTCGCGGCGCATACGGAATCGAAACCGCTTCGCAGCAGTACTTCCGTACCGATGCCAAGAAGCTCACGCTCGCCCAAGGCGCTGCGATCGCCGCCATCATCCGATCGCCAGCTGGCTACGCCCCAGATCGACACCTCGACAAGCTCAAGGGTCGATGGCTCTACGTTCTCGACGGAATGGTTCAGAAAGGCTGGATCACACCTGAGCAGAAGGCCGCTGCTGTCTTCCCCAAGTTTGCCAACCAACTCGCGGTTAACCGATACGGCGGAACCAACGGATACCTGCTGGACTCTGTACGCCAACAGCTTCTGGCTCAAGGGTTTTCCGAAGATGAGTTGAACCTTGGTGGGCTTCGCGTGGTCTCGACCTTCGATCGCAAAGCCCAAGACGCAGTCGTTTCCGCGGTCAACGACAAGAGCCCCAAGTCGTTGACAAAGGGCTTGCGAATTGGTGTCGTCTCGGTTCGTCCCGGAACCGGTGAGGTAGTGGCGATGTACGGTGGAGCCAATTATTTGGTTGATCCGTTGAACAACGCTACTCAGGCGCTCGGTCAGGCTGGGTCAACGTTCAAGCCCTTTGCCCTTGCGGCCGCCACCGAGCAAGGCATCAGTCTGAACTCCACCTGGAATGGTAACAACAAGGCTGACGTCTACGGATACAAAGTTACCAACTACGGCGATAAGTCCTGGGGGACAATCTCGCTTCTCAAAGCGACCGAGCAATCCGTGAACGCGGCGTATGTCGCCGTGAGCAAGGACGTCGGCTACGACAAGGTTGTGGATTCCGCCGTACGCGCGGGGATCCCCGACACCACGCCAGCGTTGAGCGCCGTTCGATCAGTGGCACTGGGTGTTGCCTCGCCGCATGTCATCGACATCGCCTCGGCGTACTCAACGTTCGCGGCGCGTGGGCAACAAGTGGCGCCAACGGTGATCCTGGAAGTGCGCGGGGATAACGGTGGGCTGCTCTACCAGCACACGGCTGAGGTGAAGCAGGCCTTCGATTCCAACGTCGCCGATACGGTCAACTACGCGTTGCAAAAGGTCGTGACCAATGGAACCGGCCATGCTGCTCTAGCGTTGGGGCGACCCGCAGCGGGCAAGACCGGAACCACCAACGACAACAAGTCCGCGTGGTTCGTCGGGTACACCCCTCAGCTCGCCACTGCGGTGATGATGGTCAAGGACGGCAAAGACAACCAACCGATTTCGTTGTCAGGCACCGGTGGTCTTTCTACGGTGACCGGAGGGTCTTTCCCGGCCAACATCTGGACCGCCTATATGAAGGCGGCCCTCGACGGTCAACCGGTAGAAAAGTTTGATCGGCCCGCCAACATTCCGGCTCCATCGCCGAGCGTCTCGCGCACCCCGAGCCCGTTGAACACCGCGCCCCCGACTCCAACGCCGACGCCTTCCTCCGCTACTCCGACCCCGACCGATTCCCGAACACCGAGTCCCACCGATACGCCAACACCGACTCCGACTGGCACCATCACGCCCACGCCGGTGGCGACCGGTTCGCCTTAGCGTTGGTCAACCAGGTCAAAGTCGACGGCGTACGGCACGATGTCCGCGTGAGTACCGCACCCGTTGACGAGTCGACGCACGACGTACCGTCGAATTCTGGGGTCGTGGATTCCGTACCGCCGGTTGTCATCGCCTCCAACGACGATCCCACCCTGCGATCGGGACGTGAGGCGATCGGCGGCCAAATCGGTCGACATGCCCTGTTGCTCAGCTCGTGGTTCACGCCGTTGCGCGTTTTAGTGTTGTTGTCAGCGCTCGGATTTCTCGTCGGCTACGTCATGCGTACGCCGTGTCATGCATCGGGATTTTCTGGAACGATCTATCCGCACATGTGCTATAGCGACATTCCCCCGCTCTATCAAGGCCGCGGTTTTGCTGATGGGCTCTTTCCGTTCCTGCAAACCTCTCCTGGAACCGAGGTACTCGAGTACCCCGTGTTGACGGGTCTTTTCATGTGGGTCGCGTCGGAACTCACCGGAACAAGCGGCACTGTGGGCGTGCGTGGCATCGAGTTCTTCGACTGGAACGCGCTCATGTTGGCCGTTTGTCTCATTGTGGTTGTCATCGCCACGGCCAAGACGGTCCGTCGGCGCCCGTGGGATGCCGCCATGGTGGCGCTCGCACCCGGCGTGATCCTGACCTCGCTGATCAACTGGGACCTCTTCGCGATGGCCTTCACTGCGGTGGCATTTGCTCTGTGGTCGAAGCGTCGGGCCGGTTGGGCTGGGGTGTTCATCGGGCTGGGAGCGGCGAGCAAGTTCTATCCTCTACTCCTGTTGGGTCCCTTGCTCCTGGTTTGTTTGCGGGCCGGGCGAATGCGCGAGTTTTGGACGGCCACGGCCGGTGCCTTGGTGTCCTGGTCGGTCGTGAACTTGCCGTTCATGTTGGCCAACTTTGATACGTGGTCGCATTTCTACACGTTCAGCGCCAGGCGTGGACAGGACTTCGGATCCATTTGGTACGCGTTGAGTTTCGCGCATATTGACGTCAATCCTGACTCGTTGAACAAGTACGCCACCGGTTCGTTCCTGGTGCTCTGCGCTGCCATTGCGGTGTTGGCATTCGCGGCGCCTCGACGTCCGCGCCTGGCGTCGCTGTGCTTCTTGGTAATCGCGGCATTCTGCATCACCAACAAGGTCTACTCACCGCAGTACGTCCTGTGGGTGATTCCGTTCGCTGTGATGGCGCGACCACGGTGGCGCGACTTCTTGATCTGGCAATTCTGCGAAGCCATCTACTTCATGTCGGTGTGGCTTTTCCTCGAGCAATACAACGGTGGTGACGGCAAAGGGATCCCGGGACCGTGGTACGCAGCGTCGATTTGGCTGCACATACTCGGCACTTTGTTCTTCGGGTTCATGGTCGTACGCGATGTGCTGTGGCCGAAGTACGACCCGATTCGGAGCGACGGACATCGGGAAAACCTCGACGATCCGGGCGGCGGCCCGGTCGACGGCGCACCTGACCGCTTCGCGCCCTTCGGAGGATCACGGCGACGATCCCGTCATGCCCGTGAGCTCGAAGGATCGTCGACCTAAGTGCGGGAGGCGCGTACGGCGTCGATCTGAGCCTTGCCGTAGCGCACTGCGAGCAATTGTTCCGTGCGTTCTTCGCCGAGGAACTTTTTGCTAATCGCATTCATTGGATCCTGCGTGTAGCCGTAGGTTCGGATGAGATGGTCGCGGTCCTGCAACTCACGACGCTGATCGATCGGCACCTCCACCGCCTTGTCGACCCACGACATCCATCGATCAAAACGACGATTGACATGATCGCGCAAAAGGTCGATGTGCTCGTCGGTCCGATCCATGGTGTACGAGTGTGCGCTCGGAGACAGGAAAGCGCGCATGTACGTGCCGTGCGACACCGACCACGTGAGATCAGAGTGACCGCGCAACTCAAGGTAGTCGGCGTTGTCTTCGTCGTAGTACTTGTGCAGGTAGTCCACGTCAATCAT
>JBBRLC010000222.1:0-3743 GCA_038231595.1 Candidatus Nanopelagicales bacterium
AGTTCGAGGACCGGAACCTCGTGCCGCGAGGGATGAGGGCACGGCTACGACACCGATTGCCACCACAACTGTTGTGGTGGCAACAAGAACACGGGTTACCTGACGCTGCATCGACATCTCCTCCACAAGAGATCTCGACTCGCCTCAGGCCTCGCCGCTGGGCCGATCGGGTGACCTAGACCGACTTACCACGCAGCTGACGGCATCGAGTCACCCAGTTGGTCCAAAGCCTTAGGGTGAGCGTCATGACGAAGAAGGCAACGGATCGACTGGTGTGGATCGATTGCGAGATGACCGGACTCGACTTATCTCGCGACGTGCTCGTCGAGGTCGCCATTGTTGTTACCGAAAGCGACCTCACCGAGATCGACGATGGTATTGAGGTCGTGATACATGCCACTCCTCAACAACTTGAGGGAATGCCGGACGTGGTGCGCGACATGCACACCGCCTCGGGTCTTTTGGACGACATCCCGGCCGGTGTCTCGCTGGCCGTAGCGGAGGATATGGTTCTCGACTACGTCCGCAGTCACGTACCTGACTCCCGCAAGGCTCCGCTCGCTGGCTCTAGCGTGTACGTGGACCGAGGCTTCCTTGCACGCGACATGAAGATGCTCGACGAATATCTGCACTACCGGGTTGTGGACGTTTCCAGCATCAAAGAGATCGTGCGGCGTTGGTATCCGAAGGTGTACTTCAGCAGCCCGGCCAAACACGGCAACCACCGCGCACTCGCCGACATCCGAGAAAGCATCGCTGAACTGCGGTACTACCGCGATGCCGTTTTTGTCGACCTTCCGGGGCCGACAACCGATGACGCGAGGTCGATGGCGCACGCGCACGTACTCCTGCCCGATCCGGTGTCGGACTAGCCGCCGGTACACTTCCCGGGCCGCGGTGATCCCGCGGCAACTTGGTGGGTGTAGCTCAGCTGGTAGAGCGCCGCGTTGTGGTCGCGGATGTCGCGGGTTCAAGTCCCGTCACTCACCCCACTCCCCGAGTCTGGACTTACGGACCTGTTTCGGGGCATTTCCGGGCTGTAAGTCCAGACTCGGCGACCCGTCGTACGGTGCAGTCGACGACCCCGGAGGCCGATGAGCCCGCCGGGGCTTAGGATCCCGTCGCACGGATTTCTGCGCCAACCGGGCTCCTGCACAACGGAGGGAATTGCAATGGACAACATTGGCGAGATCTTGTGGTCTCTCGTCGTGATCTTCTTCATGGTCGTCTACTTCATGATTCTGTTTAGCATCTTGAGCGACCTGTTCCGCAGCAAGGACCTCGGTGGATTCGCGAAGACGATCTGGATCATTGCCATCCTGTTCCTCCCGCTGCTTTCGATCCTCGTCTACCTCATTACTCGCGGTAACGGCATGACTCTTCGCGCGGTGGAGCAGGCGCAGGAACACAACAAGATGGCCGTGCAGTACGCCCAGGGCGTCGTTGCCTCACAGGGCAGCAACAACATCGAGCAAATCGCGTCGGCAAAGTCGTTGCTCGACTCTGGTGCGATTAACCAGGCCGAGTTCGATTCCCTCAAGGCCAAGGCTCTCGGCTAACCCGCACATCGCCGAGTCGGGGGTAAGACTGAGGCCGTGAGCATCATCGATCTCAATGCCGACCTCGGCGAAGGCGTCGGTGGCGACCCGGCTCAACTCGATGCGGCCCTGTTGCGTTTGGTGACCAGTGCCAGCATCGCGTGTGGCGGCCACGCCGGCAGCCCGGACTCCATGGCCCGCGTATGCGAGCAGGCGGCGGAGTACGGCGTCGCGATCGGCGCCCAAATCTCCTACGTCGACGTGGAGAACTTCGGTCGTCGCAAACTCGATGTACCGCCCATGGTTTTGGTGCAGCAACTCGAAGAGCAGATTGAATTGCTCGACGAAATCGCCCGGACGTGCGGCACTCAAGTGACCTACGTGAAGCCGCACGGGGCGCTCTACAACGCGGCCGCCGATGACGCAGCGATCGTGCACGCGATCATCGATGCGATCGAAACGGTGGCTCAGTCCCCAACCCAGGCCCTCACCCAGCCCCCTGCAGAATTTCCTCGGGTTCGCGAACCGCGAAGCCTGGTCTTGCTGGGACTTGCCGGTTCGTCCTTCGAGCGAGTCGCGCGCGAGCGTGACCAAGACTTCATCCCCGAGGCGTTCGCAGACCGTGCCTACACAGCGACCGGCAGGCTTGTCCCTCGACACGTGGACGGGGCGGTGCTCCACGATCCGAATTTGGTGACCAGCCAAGCCTTACACCTAGCCGTCCAACATCAGGTGACGAGCAACGACGGGTCAACGATTGCCGTTCAGGCGCGCAGTCTGTGCGTGCATGGCGACACTCCCGACGCCGTCAAACTCCTTACGCACGTACGCGATGCACTGTGGATGCAGGGCCTGACGTTGACTGCCTTCGCGCCCCCGCCTATTCGTCTCCTGTCATGACGCTGGCAGAAAACGGTCTAGCCGTACGCCGATACGGCGAACGCGCATTCCTTGTCGACTGCGCCAACGGCCACGATGCACTCGGATGGCTCACGGCAATCGATGCGTACGACACCATCGGCGCGCTTCAGTCGCGACCTGGTGCGTCGACGGTTCTCGTCGAGTTCGACCCGGCCATGACTGACGCAGATGAACTCCAACGGGCGTTGGGCCAACTCTCGCCACTCGCGTACGACCAGCCCACAACTGAGTCGATCATCAGCGTCCCGGTCGTCTACGACGGCGACGACTTGTCCGACGTTGCATCGATCACCGGTCTCAGTGTGGAAGACGTTCTAGTCGCTCACACTCTGGGCACTTACACCGTCGCGTTTGTCGGTTTCTCCCCTGGTTTTGCGTATCTGCGCGGGTTGAACCCCGGCCTCGTCGTCTCCCGGCTAGCGAGTCCACGCCAACGAGTCCCTCCGGGTGCGGTCGGGATCGCCGATCAGTGGACGGGGATTTATCCGCGATCGAGTCCCGGTGGCTGGCGACTACTTGGCCACACCTCACTCAAGATCTGGGACGAACAACTGTCAACGCCAGCACTGTTGCGACCCGGAACCGTTGTGCGCTTTGTCGACGCTTCATCGGACGCTGCCGATGCTTAGCGCCTTCGAAGTCATCTCCACTGGACCGCTGTCACTCATCGAAGATCTCGGACGTATCGGCTTCGGTCGCCAGGGAGTGGGGCGAAGTGGCGCCTTCGATCGCGGGAGTCACCGACAGGCCCAACGATTGGTAGGCAACGACGACGCGGCAGCGGGCATCGAGGTCCTGCTCGGTGGAGTGTCGTTTCGACTTACATCAGATGCCGCTATCGCAGTGACCGGAGCACGCGTTGAGTTGAGCGTCGACGGTCGATCGATCGCGCAAGACACCCCCGAATTGGTCAGAGCCGGACAGGTCGTGAAACTCGGCCGATGCACGAACGGACTGCGGTCCTATCTCGCCATCACCGGTGGGTTCGACGTTGACGCAACTTTGGCGAGTCGATCCACCGATCTGCTTTCCGGACTTGGACCGCCGGCACTGAAAGCAGGCGACCAAATCCCGGTCGGCATCCAGACGCTCACGTCAAATACACGACCGGTCGAAAGTCGTGGGATGCGCGTTCCAACGAGCATCCACCGACAAGTGCTCACAAGCGACCCCTGCACTCTGCGAGTCATCGTCGGACCACGCGACGACTGTTTTCGTCTCGGAGAACTGACGAAATTCCTCGATGCCCGCTACGTCGTAGATCCGGCAAGCAACCGTGTCGGC
>JBBRLC010000223.1:0-3719 GCA_038231595.1 Candidatus Nanopelagicales bacterium
ATGAATGGCAACTGGTTTGACTGGGACGGCGTACACAACGGTCGCAGCACGTCCCATTTCGTCACCGCCTGGCGCCGCATCGTGTCTATCTTCCGTCGTGCCGGAGCTCTCAACGTGGCCTTTGTGTGGTCACCCAACTTTGAATCGCAGCCCGGCCTGTCGAATCTGCGTTCATGGAACAACTGGCGTCGTTACTACCCGGGAGATCGTTACGTTGACTGGGTCGCGATCGACGGATACAACTTCGGTCGATGGGGTTGGTGGTCGCCCCAGTACCTATTCGGACGCATTTACAACGACTATGCACGGCGTAAGCCGATCATGATTGCGGAGACGAGTTCGACCGAGCAGGGTGGCAACAAAGCCGCGTGGATCAGTTCGCTCTCGACGTGGGTGGCCCACCACCGAGCGGTTCGGGCGGTCGTCTGGTTTGACACCAAACAATCCATCGACTGGCGAGTTGACTCCTCGGCTCGGACATTCCGTACCTACCGGGCGATGGCCCGAAGCCGACTCTTTAATGGGTAACCGACATCAATCGCTCGGGCTCGAGCCACAACGTTGCCAGCGGGGGCACAGCCATGATCGCTGATGCCGGAAACCCAAGACCCGGCACATCAGTAGCGACGACCGCACCAAGATTCCCGACCCCGGAACCCCCGTATTCGATTGCATCGGTGTTCAAGATCTCGACCCAACGCCCCGCAAATGGAAGCCCGACTCGATGGTGGGTCCATACGGAAGAACTGAAGTTGGTGACACAGACGAGTGCATCTCCGGACTCACTCCATCTCACCCACGAGTAGATGTTGTGAGTAGCGTCGTTAACGTCGATCCAGGAAAAGCCCGATGGTTCGGAGTCCCGCTGCCACAAGGCTGGCTTTGCTCGATAGTTCCGATTGAGGTCACCAACGCATCGACGTACGCCGTCATGAGGTGCGGAGTCGAGCAGAAACCAGTCGAGTCCACGCTCGTCGGACCATTCGGTCAATTGCCCGAATTCGCTGCCCATGAAGAGCAACTTCTTGCCCGGATGCGCCCACATTGCGCCAAAGAAAGCCCGCAGCGTCGCGAGTTGCTGCCATTGGTCGCCGGGGATCTTCGAGGCCAATGATTTCTTTCCGTGGACAACCTCATCGTGCGACAGCGCGAGTATGAAGTTTTCAGTCCATGCGTACGTCAGGGCAAACGTCAGATCGTCGTGATGATGTTGACGATGGATCCCCTTGCGCCCGAGGTACCGAAGGGAATCACTCATCCACCCCATGTTCCATTTGAAGCCAAAGCCGAGGCCGTCCTGATCGGTTCGACTTGTCACTCCAGGCCACGACGTTGATTCCTCCGCAATAGTGACAACGCCCGGCACTCGGCGATAAAGAGTTGCGTTGAGTTCCTGAAGGAACTGAACTGCCTCAAGATTTTCGTTGCCACCATGAATGTTCGGCTCCCACTCACCGGGATCGCGTGAGTAGTCCAGGTACAACATCGACGCAACGGCGTCGACGCGGAGCCCGTCGATGTGGAACTCCTCGCACCAATAGATCGCATTGCTGACGAGGAAGTTACGAACTTGAGGTCGACCAAAGTTGAAGACGAGCGTGCCCCAGTCGGGATGTTCGCCGCGATTGGGCGAGGGATGCTCGTACAACGGTGTTCCGTCGAAGCGGGCAAGAGCCCAGTTGTCACGTGGGAAATGGGCTGGAACCCAGTCCAGTAAGACTCCAATTCCATTCTCGTGCAGGTGGTTGACCAGGTAGCGAAAGTCATCCGGCGTACCAAAGCGCGCGGTAGGTGCGAAGTACGAGGTAACTTGATAACCCCACGACGGACCGTAGGGATGTTCCGATACAGGCAGCAATTCCACGTGAGTGAAGCCCTGCTCGGCTACGTAGTCGGCAAGGGCGAGGGCAAGCTCGCGATAGTTCAGGCCCGGGTGCCACGAACCCGGATGAACCTCGTAGATGCTCATGGCGGAGCGAGCGTGATCGCGATGGCGGCGTTCAGTCATCCACGCGTCGTCGGACCACACGTGATGTGACTCGGTGATGATCGACGCATTCGACGGCGGGATCTCCGCGGCGCGAGCGAGGGGATCGGCGCGCAACGACCACGTTCCCAACTTGTCCTGGACCGCGATCTTGTATCTCTGTCCGACCCGGGCCTGTTGCGCCACGCCGTACCAAACTCCACTTCCGTGGTCCTTGATCAGATGCGATCGCTGGGAGTCCCACTCGTTGAAATCGCCTGCCACAGCGACGCTCACGGCGTTGGGAGCCCAAACCGCGAAACGTACCCCGTCGTCAACAACGTGCGCGCCGAGAATTTCCCACAGATGCTCGTGACGTCCTTCGGAAATGAGATACAGATCCACGTCGCCGATGCCATTGGCGGGTGGGTTTTGCGTGGTCATGGACGTCGAGTTCGGACATGGATGATGTGAGCGACCTCATTGGCCGGATCGAGCCGGACGTAATTCTGTGCGCCCCATTGCCACGTCGTCGATGACACCAGGTCGTGTGCGAAGAACGTGTCGGAGTCGTGGAGGCCCAACGCACCGAGATCGAGGTGAACCAGTGACTCTCGAGGTGAATGGGGATCGAGGCTGCACACCACGATGATGCAATCGTCTCCATCGCGTCGAGAGAAGCAGACGATCGAATCGTCATCTACTCCGTGCATGTGAAGCCCACGAAGTGTCTGCAGCGCAGGATGTTCACGGCGAACCTGGTTCAATATCCTCAGATAGTCACTGAGGGTGTGGCCAACTTCGGCTGCGGCGGCCCAGTCACGTACTCGATATTGATACTTCTCCGAATCGAGGTATTCCTCGCTGCCAGCTGCAACTGCGACCCGTTCGTAGAGTTCAAATCCGGAGTAGATGCCGTACGTCGGATACAACGTCGCAGCGAGCGTTGCTCGAATGCGAAATGCTGGCGCCCCACCGGCCTGCAGGTATTCGTGCAAGATATCTGGTGTGTTGGTAAACGCGTTGGGCCTCATGTACGGCGAGGACAGTTCAGTGAGTTCGTATGCATAGGACAGGACCTCGTCCTTGGTGTTGCGCCACGTGAAATAGGTGTAGCTCTGATGGAAGCCGATCTCGGCGAGTTCCTTCATCATGTGTCGCACGGTGAATGCTTCCGCGAGGAAGAGAACGTCCGGATCAGTGTGGTTGACCTCGGCGATCAGACGCTCCCAGAACAGCACAGGTTTGGTGTGCGGATTGTCGACGCGAAAGATGCGCACACCGTGAGCCATCCAATGGCGCACGATCCTGAGGATCTCGACGTACAACCCCTCGGGATCCGTGTCGAAGGACAACGGATAGATGTCCTGATACTTCTTCGGCGGATTCTCGGCGTACGCGATCGTCCGGTCGGCTCGATGGGCGAACCACTGCGGATGAGCCGTAACCCAGGGGTGATCGGGGGAACATTGAAGCGCGAGATCGAGGGCAATTTCGAGGTCCAAGGAGGCAGCGATCTTTACGAAGGCGTCGAAGTCGTCGAGCGTTCCTAAGTCGGGATGAATGGCGTCGTGCCCGCCCTCGGGGGAGCCGATCGCCCAAGGAGAACCAGGATCACCTGGCCCTGCGACGACGGAATTGTTTGGTCCTTTGCGAAAAGTTGTGCCGATGGGGTGAATCGGCGGCAGATAGACGACGTCGAAGCCCATCTCGGCGATTGCCGGCAATCGTGCCGCTGCGGTGCGCAGGGTGC
>JBBRLC010000224.1:0-3697 GCA_038231595.1 Candidatus Nanopelagicales bacterium
CACGACGAGGTCCTCGTCACCGGTGAGTGACGGCGCTCTACAGAACGCGCACTCATCACCGGCATCATCGTGGTTTGGCTTGTTCTCCCCGAGGATGTACGCCATCCGATGCGGAGTCCACAGGCGATCCCATTCGGATGCTCCCACGATGAGCCCTCAGACCTGCGCGCGTGCTTTGATCGCTGCCAGGATTTCGGTCACCGCATCGGCGATCGACACACCGTTCTTCTGCTCGCCACTGCGATACCGAAACGACACTGCTGACGCATTCACATCATCATCGCCAGCGAGCAACATGTAAGGAATCTTCTGCTTCTGCGCGGTGCGAATCTTCTTCTGCATTCGATCGTCGGAGCGATCAACCTCGACGCGTACACCCGCCGCGCGCAACCTCGCGGCTACTTCATCGAGGTATGCCACATGAGTTTCGGTGATCGGAATGCACACAACCTGCACCGGAGCGAGCCACACCGGGAACGCGCCCGCATAGTGCTCCAACAACACGGCGAAGAATCGTTCGATGGAACCAAACATCGCACGGTGAATCATCACCGGTTGCTGCCGACTTCCGTCGGGAGCCGTGTACTCCAACTCGAACCGCTGTGGTTGATTGAAGTCGACCTGGATCGTCGACATCTGCCACGTGCGCCCAATCGCGTCACGGGCCTGGACCGAAATCTTCGGCCCATAAAACGCGGCACCCTCCGGGTCCGGGACCAACTCGAGGCCACTCTCCTTCGCCGCATCCTCCAGGGCCGCGGTCGCCTCGACCCAGTCTTCATCGGTGCCGATGGACTTCTCCGGATCGCGAGTCGACAACTCGAGGTAGAAGTCATCGAGCCCGTAGTCACGCAATAAGTCGAGGACGAAATCCAAGAGCGACTTGAGTTCTCCGCCCATCTGCTCGCGGGCGCAATAAATGTGCGCATCATCTTGGGTGAACCCTCGCGCGCGGGTCAAACCGTGAACGACGCCGGACTTTTCGTACCGATAGACAGTCCCAAATTCGAACAACCGCAGCGGTAACTCACGATAAGATCGTCCACGCGAACGAAAAATCAAATTGTGCATCGGGCAGTTCATCGGCTTGAGGTAGTACTCCTGCGCGACCCGCCGTACGTGACCTTCCGAGTCGATGTCGGCGTCGAGCAACATCGGCGGATACATGCCTTCGGCGTACCACTGCAGGTGCCCACTGGTTTCGAACAACTGCGCCTTCGTCACGTGCGGGGAATACACAAACTCATAGCCAGCCGCTTCGTGGCGATCACGCGAGTACGCTTCCATCTCCCGACGAACCACACCGCCCTTGGGGTGGAAGACCGCCAACCCCGAACCGATCTCTTCCGGGAACGAGAACAGATCGAGCTCGGTTCCTAATCGTCTGTGGTCGCGCTTCTCCGCCTCTTCCAGGAAGGAGAGGTAGGCCTTCAGCGCATCGCGATCCGGCCACGCCGTGCCGTAGACCCGCTGCAACTGGGGGTTCTTTTCATTCCCCCGCCAGTACGCCGCCGCCGTACGCATCAACTTGAAGGCGGGAATCAGCCGAGTCGATGGCAGGTGCGGACCGCGACACAAATCGCCCCACACTCGCTCGCCGGACTTGGCATTGATGTTGTCGTAAATGCTGAGTTGGGTTCCGCCGACTTCCATCACGTCATCGGCGGCACTGCCCTTCAGGCCGATCAATTCACACTTGTACGGCTCGTGCGCTAACTCCTTGCGCGCTTCTTCTTCGGTGACAACTCGACGTGAAAACCGCTGCCCTGCCTTGGTGATCTCTTGCATTCGTTTTTCGAACTTCACCAGGTCTTCGGGGGTGAACGGCGTAGTCACATCGAAGTCGTAGTAGAAGCCGTCCTTGATCGGTGGACCAATCCCGAGTTTTGCATCGGGGAACAGATCTTGGACCGCTTGCGCCAACACGTGAGCGGTCGAATGACGCAACACGGCAAGACCGTCCTCGGAGTCGATGAGCACGGGCTCCACCGAGTCGCCGTCGGCAACTTCGTGGGCCAGGTCGCGCAATTCGCCGTTGACCCGAGCAACCACAACTCGGCGATCCTCGAATAGGTTCGCGCACGTCGTACCTGACTCCACCGTCTGGTCAACGTGCTCAGAACCAGAACCCACGGCGACACGTACTGACGACACGACTACTCCACCCTGTTGTGACCTCGCTGATCGTGCACCCGCGGGGCGGGGACGCCCGATGCTACCGGCGGAGGTCGCGATCAGCGTGCGTAGAAACCCACCCGCATCAGCCGCCCGTCATACGTGACGATCCAAAGCTCCTGCCCCGGACCGGTTCCAAAGGCGGTGAGACCGCGAGCCGAACCGATCCTTGAGACGACGCCGGATCGATAGGCAACCACGTTGCCCGTGACAAAGTCTCCCGACACGTAGGTCCCCGCGGCCAGGGAGGCGTACTTAGTGCCTCGATAGACATAACCGCCGATGAGGGCCTCCGCGCCGGCGAGCTCGGTGCACCCGGCGACGTTGTCGGGGTGGCATCGTTCGAAGACCGGGTTGCGGTAGCGGGTGCCGGAACTGCACCGGCTCGAGTTGTAGGTGTGGAGGCCTTCGCGACACGACCAACCAAAGTTCAAGCCACGTGCGTGGGGCGACGCATAGTTGACTTCCTCCCAGCGATCCTGACCCACATCGCCAATCCATTGTGCGTGTGTCACAGAGTCAAACGACCAACGCCACGGATTGCGAAGTCCGATGTGCAGAATCTCTCGGCGAAAAGATCCCGACCGGGCGTACGGATTACTCGGCGGGATGCAGTACCGACGTGTTCCGCACCGTGAGGTCGCGTTGATCCGTAACATCTTTCCCGACAAGGATCGGCGATTCTGCGCATTGGCGTATGGATCCCCGCCCCCACCGCCATCACCGGTGCCGAGGTAGAGCAGGCCATCGGAGTTGAACCCAATCTGGCCGCCGTTGTGATTCTGTTGACCCGGATGCGGTACCACGAGGACCGTGCGCAACGTTGTTGTCGAGACACGGCTCGAACTTGCGCGGGTCGCTTTCACGCGCGCCAACACCAACGCGTTGTCGCTGCGCGTGTACGTCACCCAGATGTAGGGCGACGTCGCGAACCGCGGACTGAACGCAACGCCCAGCAATCCCTGCTCACCGCCCGACGAGTTCACATAGCGACGCAAGTCGAGGTAGAAGCCGCGCTGGACACGACCGCGCGCGAAGACTCTGATCGTGCCCCGCCGTTCGGCGACGAACATCCGACCTGACGAATCGGGCGGCGTACCGGTCCAGATCGGTTGGGCAAAGCCATGGGCTTGGAGCCGGAAGTAGATGCGCAAGTGGGCCGTGGCCACCGGTGTCGTACGCACTGTGGTGCTGGCGTGGACAGCAGTGGGCGACCCAGAGACCGTTGGAGTGCTGCTCCCTTGAGCCGGTGCGGCTACCAACGAGGCCAGGATCGCCGTACCGATCGTCGCAATAGCCACGCGTCGACGAATCGGCGGGAAGGGTGTGCTGAACGGGCGGGGGAAGTTAACTCCACGAGGCATGCCTGCATCATCGCGTGTACCCCCGTGACGATTGACGTTCATCGCCCGTCTAGCGGCACCCAAATACCGAGTTGATCATGGACTTTTGCACGCCATTTGGTCGAATGCCGCGCAAAAGCCCATGTTCAACTTAGGATTGGAGCAGTGAGGGTGGTAGC
>JBBRLC010000225.1:0-3694 GCA_038231595.1 Candidatus Nanopelagicales bacterium
CCACGCTCAGCCGCCAATGATGCGACGAGCCGATCTTCATGGACACAGTCGAATCGATCGACGATCTCGGCTCGACTCCACTCGGGCAGCCTGAAGGTTTCACACCAGTAACGCAGATAGGACCGCATGCCAGCCCGTGTCACGTCGTCGAGAGCGACATCTCCGGCACCGGCAGCAACGACACGGGAAAGGTTGGCGCGCAATCGCTGAACACTCTTGCCATTTCGCCGCCACGCCACGTCCGCGATTCGATCGAACGCGGCGTACGCCTGTTTCTCGGGCATTCGGCGCACTGCCGCCCACCCCGCGCGGTAACCCAATTCAATTCCGCTATCTCGCACCTTCATGACGTCGAGCTCTCCCGAGCGAACGCTCGATGTACGGCCACCATGCGTTGACCGACCGTGATGACGGTGAGTGCGGCCAGGATGACGAGCGCGGTTTGGATGGCGTACGGCACGTTGAGCCCGGCGAGTAGCGCGCCGATCGCGACGATAATTATCCGTTCGGATCTACCGGCGATGCCGACCGTGCACTCGACGCCAAGGCCTTCAGCTCGTGCCTTCGTATAGGACACAAGGGCGCCGCCGATCAAACAGGTCACGGTCACACCGACCATCCAGGGCGAGTCGATGCGAACGAAATAGATCAGCAGTCCCGAGAACATCGCACCATCAGCGACGCGATCCAGCGTCGAGTCCAGAAACGCTCCCCACTTACCCATCGAACCGGACAGCCGTGCCATCGTCCCGTCCAACATGTCGGAGAAGGCAAAGCACGCGCACACGAGTAGCGCCCCTAAGAACTGACCTCGTGGCAGGAAGTACAGCGCGCTCGCGGAAAAGCCCACCGACCCGATGATCGTGACGACGTCCGGGGTCAAGCCGACGGCGAGCAAAGCCCGCGCGACTGGTTGAACGATTCGAGCTATTCCGGCGCGCACAGATTGGTTGTCGAGCATTCCCATCCTTAGGTCGCCCCGGGTCGCTGAGGTCGACCGATCGTAGCCGCGTCATCCCTATTGGCCGTGGATCGCCGGAATCGGTTGCCGCCGCGTACCTAGGGGGTGAACAGTGACCGCACTACTACGTCACTCAGGGATCGCCGGTACCAATCCCGTCAGGGTCTCACCAGCATCCCGGGAACGAGGAGGACTCACCATGGCCGACAAGACCCCCGCGGGAGCCGCGGGCACAGCTCCGGAGGCCGACCAGCCCGCGAAGATTCGCAACGTCGTGTTGGTTGGCCCATCCGGTTCAGGCAAGACCACATTGGTCGAATCACTCCTCGTCGCCGCGGGGACTAGTCCGCGGGCCGGGCGAGTCGAAGATGGCACGACCGTCAGCGACTTTGATGAAGCAGAGGTACGCCAACAGCGCTCGGTGTCGTTGGCGCTCGCCCCGCTTATGTTCGACGGGATCAAGGTCAATTTGCTCGACACTCCGGGGTACGCCGACTTCGTGGGCGATCTACGAGCGGGGCTGCGCGGCGCCGACGCAGCACTGTTCGTCATCGGAGCCACCGACGGCGTCGACACTTCCACCGCAATGGTGTGGGACGAGTGCGCCGCAGTCGGGATGCCACGAGCCGTCATCGTGACGAAACTGGACAAGGAGCGCGCCGACTTTGATGAGATCGTCGCTATCGCGGGCCGACTCTTCGGCGAAGGAGTGCTGCCGCTCTACCTGCCGATGGCCGCCGATGACGGCAGCGTTGCTGGGCTGGTCGGGTTGCTCTCCCAAAACGTGTCTGACTACTCGTCGGGTACGCGAGTCGTACGCCCAGCAGAAGGTGAGCATCGCGCTCTCATCGAAGGGATCCGTGGAACTCTGATCGAGGGGATCATCGCCGAGAGCGAAGACGAAACGCTGATGGATCGCTATCTCGCCGGCGATGACGTCGAAGTCGAAACCCTGATAGACGACCTCGAGACAGCCGTCGCGCGCGGATCATTCTTTCCCGTACTCCCCGCGGCACTTGTACCAAGTGGCTACAGCTGCGCCGAGATTTTGGAACTCATTACCCGTGGCTTCCCCTCACCGTTGGAACATCCGATGCCACCGGCCACAACTCCTAACGGGAACCCGCGAGCCCCACTGACATGCGACCCGGACGGTCCGCTTCTTGCCGAAGCAATCAAGACAACAACGGACCCCTACGTCGGCCGGGTCTCCCTGGTCAGAATCTTTTCCGGGCGGCTCCGACCCGATTCAACCCTGCACGTGTCTGGTCATTTTGCGTCAGACCTGGGCCATGTTGACCATGACGTGGATGAGCGAGTGGGCGCCGTGTCCTCACCTCTGGGAAAACAGTTGCGAACGGTTTCCCAGGGCGTAGCCGGCGACATCGTGGCGGTTGCCAAACTGACGCGTGCCGAAACCGGGGACACGTTGTCGGCCAAAGAAGAACCGCTCCTCATGGAACCGTGGGTCATGCCAGACCCGTTGCTACCGGTCGCGATTGTGGCGCACTCGAAGGCCGACGACGACAAAATGTCGCAGGGCCTCGGCCGCCTCGTTGCTGAGGATCCGACCATGCGGTTGGAGAAGAACGCCGAAACTGGCCAACTTGTGTTGTGGTGCATGGGGGAAGCGCACGTCGACGTGCTTCTCGACCGCTTACGCAACCGATACGGCATCGCCGTCGACTCGGTGCCAGTTCGCGTGTCGCTTCGCGAAACCTTCGCGGGTCCGAGCAAAGGACACGGGCGCTTGGTGAAGCAATCCGGCGGCCATGGGCAGTACGCCGTGTGCGACATCGAGGTCGAGCCGTTGCCACCCGGTAGCGGTTTCGAATTCGTTGACAAGGTGGTGGGCGGTTCCGTTCCGAGGCAGTTCATACCGAGCGTCGAGAAGGGCGTACGCCAGCAGATGGGTCGCGGAGTCGCGGCTGGCTATCCCCTCGTCGATATTCGGGTGACGCTGCTCGACGGGAAGTCGCATTCGGTGGACTCGTCGGACATGGCCTTCCAGCACGCCGGTGGACTCGCATTGCGTGAAGCCGCAGCCGCGAGTGGTGTGTCACTGCTGGAACCCGTCGATGAAGTCACCGTGTTGGTCTCCGACGAATACGTCGGATCGGTGATGAGTGACTTGTCCGGAAGGCGCGGGCGTGTCAGCGGCACCGAGCCGGCTGGCAATGGACGTACCTTGGTGCGCGCCGACGTTCCGGCGCTAGAATTGACCCGGTACGCCATTGAGTTGCGCTCGATGTCACACGGAACCGCGACTTTTACCCGCCACTATCGGGGCCACGAACCGATGCCACCCCAACTGGCAAAAAAGCTCCAAAACCAATAGCCCACCCAGTTGCTTTCGCATGCAGATCAGGCGCGCCATGCTTGAGCCAGGAGTTCGCGAGTACGCCCGAGCAACTCGGGCATCGTCTTGGTGCCACCGATCACCGGCATGAAGTTGGTGTCCCCGCTCCAGCGCGGAACCACATGTTGATGTAGGTGCCCGGCGATCCCCGCTCCACCGGCATTACCCTGATTCATCCCGATGTTGAAACCCTGCGCGCCCGAGACCGCGCGAAGCACAGTCATCGCCTTCGCGGTCAGCGCCGCGACCTCGCTCGTCTCGGCCGCCGTCAATTCGGTGTAGTCAGCGACGTGGCGGTACGGACACACGAGTAGATGCCCCGCGTTGTACGGGTAAAGATTGAGTACAACGTAGACGACCTCGCCGCGAGCCAC
>JBBRLC010000226.1:0-3681 GCA_038231595.1 Candidatus Nanopelagicales bacterium
GGCATGCAACTCCTCAGCCAGACCAGTCCCGAAAAACGCGGACGGATACTGCTTGACGACGATCTGTTCGCCCTCGGCGGGTGCGGCGGCCTCGATGAAATCGCCGAGCGGGTTGCCGCGCACAAAGGACTCGAGCGCTCCCACCTTGCGGAAGAAGACTCCACCGTCAGCACCACCTGGCTGGTATTCGACTTTGGTCCAAATGACCGGGACTCCGGCCGATCGGGCCCCCAGGACAAGGCGTCCGATCGATGCCGCTGCTGCCTCCACGCCGGCGTAAAGTGGAGAGTCCTGATCGACGTACGCCCGGCACACGTCGATGGCAATGACCGCGGGTCGACTGCCCCATCCAAGGCGCCCAGAGAACCCGGCCGCGGCGTAGTCCGAATTGAGATCGGCAACTTTGGGGATGTCGTGATCGCTTCCTGGGCCGGTCGTCACGTGCTCGCCTTCCCGCCGTAATCTCGGTGCCTGACCGGAGTGTAGTCTGCTGAAACGCCGTTCCACTAAGGGCGCCTGGGTCGAACCCGAGACCTCCAAGTCGCCATGGCGCAGGGACTTGCGACGCAACGAGGAGGTGTGATGAGCGCATCAACAGACGTCACGATCGTCGACGTGGTCGCACGAGACGGCTTGCAAAACGACCCGGGGATCTTAACGACGCCGCAGAAGATCGAACTCATCACCAAATGTCTTGATGCGGGTCTGCTACGCCAAGAGGTCGCATCTTTCGTCAACCCGGCTCGCGTTCCGCGGATGGCCGATGCCGAAGCGGTGCTCGAGGGCCTGCCCGAGTACGCCGGTGCTTCATACATTGGTCTCGTCCTCAATCCGCGGGGTTTCGAGCGAGCAAAGCTGACCCGCGTTAACGAAGTGAACATGGTTGTCGTCGCGAGTGAAACGTTTAGCCAACGAAACCAAGGCATGACGACCGACGCCGCCGCGAAAACCGTTGAATCGGTGGTGCCACTTGCTCGCGCCGCCGGGATCATCCCTACCGTCACGATCTCTGCGGCCTATGGATGCCCGTACGAGGGTGAAGTCCCCACGAGCCGCGTCGTTGCACTTGCTGAGCGCATGGCCGCCGCTGGTGTTGATGAGATCGCGATCGCAGACACAATCGGCGTCGCCGTTCCTCGTGACGTCAAAGAGCGGATCACCGCCGTCCGCGCTGTCACCGGTGATATCCGACTTCGCTCTCATTTCCATAACACTCGAAATACCGGGTACGCCTGTGCCTTCGAAGCTTTCGAGGCCGGAGTCACGGTGCTTGACGCCAGCCTCGGAGGAGTCGGCGGTTGCCCATTCGCGCCAAAGGCCACGGGCAACATCGCCACCGAAGACCTTGTCTATTTGCTCGAGCGCTCCGGTGTAAAGACAGGCGTGGATCTCGATGCCTTGATGCAGGCCAGTGATTGGCTCGGCGAGCAACTCGGTCGCGCGACGCCCGCCCTAGTCTCCAAAGCCGGTGGCTTTCCCACGGGAGACCCGGCCGCATGACCACCTCAGTTGCGGCACCGGTCGTTGTACGGGCGACTGACGGGCCTACGCCCGCCGTCGGCCACATCCGTGTCGCTGCAACGCAATTCGGGGTCGGAACCGACATAGATGTTAACCTTGCGACCTGCCTCAGGATGATTGACGCGGCGGCCGAGGAGTCCCCGCAAATCCTGGTTCTGCCTGAATTCAGCAGTCACGTGTCGTGGTACGAAGGCAAGGAGCACGCTCGGTCGAAGGCCGTAGCCGTCGACGGCCCGTTCGTTCTCGCCATTGCTGAGCGCGCGCGCCTGCACAGCATGTGGATCATGATCAACTGCGTCGTGGCGCGTGATGACGGTCGTACGACCGGCACAAACATCTTGTGCTCGCCCACCGGTGATGTCGTGGCTACCAGCGACAAACAGGTCTTGATGGGATCCGAACGCTTGCATCTTGACGAGGCCATCAATGTGGGACCGATCATCGACACCCCGCTGGCGCGACTTGGCATGTACTCCTGCATGGACGGCGTCATTAATGAAACGCCACGCGGTCTGGCACTGCGCGGGGCGCAGGTCCTGCTCAACAGCCTCAATTCGTTCGCGCTCGATGAGGCAAGTTTGCACATTCCCGTCCGCGCGCCGGAAAACCGGGTGTGGATCGTGGCGGCAAACAAAGTCGGTGCGTTGATTCCGCCCGAAGCAATTGACGCAGTGAGCAAGGGTGTCGGTGTGCCCACCAATCGGTTGCATGGCGCCGGTGAGAGCCAGATTGTCGCGCCGGACGGAACGGTCGTGGCCATGGCCCCGCTGACCGGCGAAGCGGTGGTCGTTGCCGACATCGATGTGACGTTGGCCGACGACAAGCGCCGCCCCGATGGCACAGACGTGTACGCGTCACGCCGTCCGGAGTTGTACGCCCCACTCGCAGGTGAGCCGCACGGGCGCATCCACGGCGCGGGAGCCGAAACGCTCGGCGTAGCCGTCGTACAGCCGCCGCTTGATGGTGAAAAGGCGATCGAATCGGCTGCAGGGTTGGTCGCTTCGGCCTGTCGCGATGGGGCAAAGTTCGTGGTGCTGCCAGAGCTCTTCTGCTTCGACGGGGGTGTGATCGACGTGGCGAGCATCGATGACTCCGAAGTCGTACGCCGAACTGACGCCGCCATCGAATCCTTGCGAACGGCCCTCATCGGTACCGATGCTCACGTTGTCACGTCGTTGCCGTGTGGTTCGAGCAGCGAGCGCAGTCACGACGCCGTGCTGATCGGTGCCGACGGGGTGGTGGCTCGACAAGAGCAACTCCACTCCTCGTCGCGCCACGCGGATTGGGTGACCAAACTCGGATCGGGACTCGACGTTCACGCGTTGCCGTGGGGCCGACTAGCTCTTGTTGTCGGAGACGACGCTCTCTATCCGGAAGTCTTCCGGCTCGCGGCGCTTGAGGATGCCGATGTGGCCGCCCTGCCCTTTCACGTTCAAGAAGAGTGGGAGTTGCGTACCGGACTGATCGAGCGCAGCGCCGAGAATCGAATCAACCTGGTTGCCGCAAGTCGGGCCACGGAGGTCGGCGCGAGCCTGATCTGCGACCTTCCGCGTAATTTCACCCTCTGGGGGGACTGGGACGAGCCATTCGCGGGCGTTATTTCGCGCCCCGATCCGATTCTGGCCGACCGGGATACGACCCTGCTGATGGCCACGATTCACCCGGCTCAAGCAATGAACAGGTTCGTCTCTCGCGGCACAGACTTGGTCGATGGGCGACCGTGGGCGCTGCTTGAGGCAATCACGAGGCCTCGCAGTGAGACTGCGTGAGGCGGCTGAGACGGCACGGGAGGACGTTGACTGAGTGAGCACTCACTACTATTGTCTGCGTATTCCACTTTCACATAGTGGGAATGGAATCGTGGGTATCGGGCACGACTGGCGATGAAGGAGGGGTTGTGGGCGAGACGCTGTCCACCGTCCAGGAGCTGATCGATGAGAGCGGCCCTATCGACGTCACGCACATCTATGAAAAGTGGCGAGACTCGCTTGCCGGTCTCATGGATCAGGTGAAGTCGCGGTTTGAACTCACCCTTGACCCATCGACCAATGGACTCGAAATTGCCGGTGAGATCGGCTCCGGCATTCACGGTCAGGTGCAATGTTTTAGCGGGCCAGACATTGACTGGATGGTCTATTCCTGGATGGCCGACCCGAAAAA
>JBBRLC010000227.1:0-3674 GCA_038231595.1 Candidatus Nanopelagicales bacterium
CGACGCTACGGACCAGCGGTAGGCGAGCCTCCACCGTTGGTCGACCCCCGACGGTGGGGACGCGTGATCGGGATGATCGGTGGGGTCGTGTTCATCATCAGCTACTCCCCGGTGCTCGGGACAGGTGTGTCCATCGTCGTGTGGGTCAGCGGTGGGGCCCTTGTCCTGGTGGCACTTCGCGCGCACTACGTGCGACCCGTGTCGCTGGGACCGCTCACTCGCCCGCGCCCACTCGCCCTGGCGACGTATGGCGCCGGCCCGAGCGCGCGAGTCAAGCGCATCCGCGAACAACGGACAACACGATGACCTTGGTCTTCGACATGGGCCATGATCAAGCCCGAACCCGATATCAACGATGCCGTGAATCTGCACAATACCGGGCGCGCCTTTCGCGGGACCCCAGCTAGCGATCTGCGAAAAAAGACGTGAGCGCCAAGTCCGACAGCGGCCAGCCGCTATGTCCGACGAACCAGCCATGAATGCGGAGAAAGTTCAATAGGTTTGAGCGCGTGCCACATTCATGGGTGTGAGTGGGTGTGGGAACCGCGGCCCGGAATGGGAAGCACAACCTCGCAAGTTGATTGATTTGGAGTCACTCGATGTGTTGTTTGCTCTTGGTGGCGGGGCTGATCGGTCCACGAGTCGCCTTTGTCCTGACCTGGATTTTCAGCGATCGGACGAGCATTGCCTTTCACAACAGTTTCTTGTGGCCGCTGTTCGGCGTGATTCTTTTGCCGTGGACCGCGCTCGCGTACGTCTTTGCCTACACGCCGATCTTCGGGGTGTCGACGTTGGGCTGGGTGATTGTGGCGCTCGGGTTCTTTCTTGATCTTGCGACGTACGCCGGCAACAACAACCGCAGTGGGTCACGAGCTAGCGCTTAGTCGATCAACCAATCGTCGGCAGAGAAAGTGCGACGGCGCTAGATGCCGGCCACGGCCTCGAGACGCCCCACTCGGATGGCGTCGAGAAGCGCGGCGTAGTCCCTTTCGTTCTGATCGGCGTACGCCTCACCGAACGACACAAGCGCTCGATCGATCGTGCCACCTCGCCCCAGGTAGGTCGAAACCGCGATTCGGTCTCCCGATCGCGCGTGCGCCCGAGCCAGAGTCCACCCGCATGCTCGGGCGTACATCGCCAGGCCTTTGGCGTTCATTGTTTCGACGACGGCGGACGCCTTGCCATCGCGCAACTGGCGAACATAGAAATCGCGTTCAACTCCGTCGATTCCTGGGACGCGTTGCCAACCCAAGAAAATGTCGCTTGAGGCTTGCATCAGCCGTTGCCCGACCACGACACGTTGGCCCGCATTCGTGAACTCACTGCGTGGCCCATACGGCTCGAGCACCGAAGACTGCGCCTCTTTCGCCTGCAAAATCAATGGATCATCGTCGTCGCGACCGAGCAGAAGCAAGACCCAGGCTCTAGTCCCCACACTGCCCACTCCCACGACTTTGCGAGCGATATCGACCAGGCGGTACGAGTCGAGTACCCGGCGCTGATCCTCAACCAAGGTTCGGCGATAGGACTTCAACAATCCGCCCAACGATTCCATCACCGCTGCTCTGCTCCCGGCACCGGCAATGCCTTCAATCCGTTCGATAAGCGGCGGATCCGCGCGGGATCTTGGTTGACCGTCGGCCAGTTCGGTCATCTTCGCGAAGGCCTGAACGCTGTCGCGCGAAAGAGCCTTGGTGCGTTGCCGTTCCACCTTGCGCGCAATTGAGGATTCCTTAGCGATACCTAGTTGCGCGACCATGTCATCAACTTCGAGCCGGGCGTACCAAACCTCAAGATTGCGCATTTCTGCGAACGACGCCATCGCCTCGCGATAAGCCAGCGCAGCACTCAAGACGGCGGCTTCACGCTCCCCTTTGCTGAATCCTCGATCTCGACCAGCAATCACCAAACTGGCCGACAACCGCTTGGCATCCCACTCCCACGGCCCTGGAAAAGTCTCGTCAAAATCGTTGATATCAAAGACCAATCGGCGTTCGGGCGATTGGTACGCACCGAAGTTCAACAAGTGGGCATCGCCGCAAGCCTGAACCGTCAGGTTGGAATTCGCGGTGCCGGCCAAGTCCGCCGCCATCACCGCAGCTGCCCCGCGATAGAACGTGAACGGCGAGACCGACATCCGACCATAACGCAGCGGGACGAGTTCCGGAACGCGCGAGCCGGCCTGCCGTTCCAGAATTGAAATCGGGTCAACAACGCTTTCGTCGCGCGTGAAGTTTGCCTGCGTCGACCGACCAATTTTTATGCGCGCCGCCCGCCCCCGTGCGATTCGTTCCTCAACGGTCGCTGGAATGGCCGATCTCAATGCCCTCACGTGCGCAACGTAATCCACCGCCGCCAGGTCCCGCTCGCCGATCGCGCTAGTTGGTTCGACTAGGTAAGCAGGACGAATCCGTCCACTCCGACCTTCGCTCGCCCATGAGTGCCCATGCAGACCAACTTGATCGTCAGCCAATGTGACGTTGAGAACATCCGCGTCCACACGACCTGTCGTGTGCGAGTTCGCGACGACCACAAGTCGATGGTGCCCCGGAAGTGACCATTGATGTACACCTTCATGCGACCACGGAACTTCGTCGTGGTCGCGATGACTCCGAAACCACGTGCCTTCACCCTTATTGACACCGAAGCCCCTCGGTGTTTTGTGGTGTGTTCCCGCTTGCCGATGGCGGCGCGATCTCGCACCGACAACCAACGACCCTGGAAGCGCGAACCAGCTCGACGCGAATCATTCAGCACGCTGCCGTACGCCGTGGCTACGGTTTTCACTTGCCGACCCGAGGAGTTTGTCCCGATGACAGTCCAACGGTTTTCCCGCCACCGACTCCAGCCCGTGGACAATCCGGTCACTGCCGAGCGGGATCCGGCAGCAACTGTCGCGGCGTTGACGTTGATACTGGATTGTGCGTCGACCAGATTCCATGACAACACCGCGGGGGCAACGGCCGCGCCGTGGACGATGGCGACCGAACCTCGGGTGAGCGAGGCGAAAGCGTGAGACGCGGATGCTGTCCCGCGAGAACCGCGAGACAACGATCCATTTACGTCGATGTCTACATAAGCGTGGCCGCCGCCAATGGACGCGACTCGAACTCCGCCGTGCGCCCCAGCAAAGGAGACCCAGGAGCCAATGGGGAGAACGGTCTTCATCTGGCCGAGGTCGTCGTCATTTGTCGCCGGGTTTCCGTCGAGAAGATAGGTATCGCGCGACGGCAAGCGAGCCGCGTCGGCTGACGACATTGACGAGTAGTCAAAGACGCGATGCACGGTCACACCGGGATCTCCCCAGCCAGGCGCCGTCGATAGCCACGAATCGAGACCGACCGCGCCTCTGTATTCGACAACATAGGTCGCGCCACCGGTCGTGAACTGAACGGCGCGGAGTCCCGTGTTGCTCGCCACCGGCGAAAGCTCAACCCGAGTCGACGAACCCAAAGTAAGCGAGGCGCCATCGGGAAGTACGCCTAGTCGCGCTTGGTGAGCCGCGGATAAATAGCCCTGGTTGTTCCACGAAATCCCCATGATGTCGCCCAAGTCCCAGTAGCCCCGCTTGACACAGGAGCCAATAGAACTGTCCACGAGCGTCCGACCACTTACGGTGCAACGAAGTTCATCCGAGTGCCCCAGGCTGAGGTTGTGGCCCAACTCATGACCGA
>JBBRLC010000228.1:0-3672 GCA_038231595.1 Candidatus Nanopelagicales bacterium
ATCCCGCTCGTGTCCTTCAATGACGTGATGGCTCCGCCGTCGTAGATCACTGAGTGGTCACCTGACCGGACCACCAGGTCGCCGCGAGCAAAACTCAGTACCGGTTCGAATATCTTCGGATCGTTAAGCGCTAGACCGACCAAGACAACAGCCTCGACGCGACCATTAATGATCACTGGGACGCCGAGTGGGACAATTGGATAACCGCTAATGCGCGACACCACCGGCGTACCCACGGTGGTACGCCCTGCCAGAGCCTCCTTGACGTACTCCCGGTCGGCGACCGATGTTCCCGTCACCCCAGTGTTACTGGCCCGGACGACACCGTGGGTGTCCACATAGCCAAGACTGCCGATGACAGCGCCAGAATTCTTTAGTCGGATGAAGTAGTCAGTGATGCCAGGTAGGTCTTTGCCACGCACCAAGCCAGAATTGGCGATTACTTCCAGGCCGTTTAACTGTCCGCGGATGAATTCCTGTAGGTAGCCGGACGCCGTCTTCGCTTCCGACCGGATGTCCTGCTGGACTTGAGTCTCGCGTGCCATGTAGTCGCGAACGAGAAGGGCGGCGATAAGAACCACCGCCAGCGCCGCGGCCGCGCTCACACGAGCGATCAGGTCGAAGCGCTCCCGCGGAACCGGCGCCACGATCGTGCTCGCATCCATGGGTCCGTGAGTCCGATCTGTTAGCGGTGAGGGTCAGCGTTTGAACCTACCAAGCGGCGGGTATCTGAGCCCAAATCTCTCTTGGTACCGGTAGAGAGTTAATTGAGGAGTGCGTCATGGGCGTTGGTATTGGTGCGACATTGCTGGCTGCGGGTTTGATCCTGGCCTTGGCCGTGCAAGACAAACTGAGCGGCGTCAATCTAGCCGCAGTTGGGTGGATATTGGCCGGGGTGGGAGTCCTGTCCATCATCCTGGGGCTGGTCCAGATGTCCGCATCTCGCAAGAGCGAGCATCGCGTCATCGAGGATCGAAGCATCCACACAGACTGACGGGACTTAGGGTAGGGGAGTTGGCTGCCCCTACCCGTGAGGAGTCCCGTGGACATCAAAACGTCACCCGGCAATATCGACACTACCTGCTGGGTAACGGTGAGTGGGGACCTCGATCTATCGAATGTAGAGACATTGAACGAAGCTCTCAGGACGATGCAAGATGCGGGATTTGTGCATCTCGTGGTTGACCTGGGCGCCGTTGCGTTCATTGATTCGACCGGCTTCGGGGTACTCGTGGAGGCAATGCGCCGTTCGCGTACCACCGGCGGCGACGTCGGATTGGTCGTTAAGCAAACGCACGTCAAGCGTGTCATGGAAATCACTGGCCTTGATCGCGTATTCGTCACGTCTGACACACCTGAGGACGTCGAGGCGCAACTGATAGTCGGCGTCCAAGCGGACAACTCATGAATGAAATTCCAGCCGGGAGCACAACCGGAGAGCATGTCAGCCTCACTGTTCCTGCAGACGCTACGTACCTGACTTTCCTCCGCAGTGCGGTGGCTGGGATGGCTGCGCGCACGGAGGCCGGCGTTGACGTTATTGAGGACCTGCGCATCGCCGTAGACGAAGCGGTGACTTTGCTTCTCAATAGTGCCGAGGCTTCAAACGCGGTCCAGTGCGACATTTGGTTGGCGGATCACGGCATCACCATTGAGGTGTCGGCGACCGCGCAGGGCGAGCTTCCGGGGGTAGGTGACGACAGTTACTCCTGGATGGTGCTGGATGCCATCTTGAACGAATTGCGAGTCGAAAATCGTGGAGGCCGGGTAACGATCAGCATGCAGCGGGCGTGGGATCGCGGATCTGCCCCAGTTACGGCGTGATGAATCCGGCTGCTCTGGCGGAATTGCGGTCGCGGATTCGTAGTTTGCTCATGGAGCTGAAGGGCAGCGAGCTACCCCCTGACCGGGAAGTGGCGATCATGAACGAGTTGACAGCGCTGCATCAGCCCTTGATTTCCCACATCGCGCGACAATTCGCCAATCGCGGTGAACCGCTTGAAGACCTTGTCCAGGTGGGCAACCTCGCCATGCTCAAGGCGATCGAACGCTTTGACGTGACTCGTAATGTTGAATTCGTGTCTTTCTTGACTCCGACGGTCATGGGTGAGATCAAGAAGTATTTCCGCGATCATGCCTGGGCGGTTCGAGTCCCTCGAGGCGTCCAAGAATTGCGTGCCGAGGTCGTTGCGACATCGGCAGAGTTCACCCAACGACACGGCCGATCGCCGTCAGTGCGGGAGTTGGCCGAGGCTTGCGCAGTCTCCGAAGAACGGATCCTTGAGGCGCTTGAGGCGGCTCACGCCTACTCGGCCTTACCGATTGATGCGAAGTTCGGTACCTCGGGGCTTTCCATCGGCGACCAATTGGCGGATTCGCACGACTCGCTGAACTCCGTTGAATGGCATGAAACTTTGGCACCCATGTTGGCGGCGTTGCCTGCTCGGGAACAACGAATTCTCGTGCTGCGGTTCGTCGACGAGAAATCTCAGTCTCAGATTGCCGCTGAGTTGGGTATCTCCCAGATGCATGTATCGCGGCTGTTGCACAAATCACTCAACGGGCTCCGCGCCGCTCTTATCGCGGAGGGAGAAACTCCCTAGCGCAACCCCGCGAGTTTAGACGGCGTCAACGATCGAATGCTCGAACCAGACAATCTTTTCACCGACCTCGATAAGTACGCCCCAGCGGGCGGACATTGCCTCCACCAGCAACAGACCGCGTCCAGATCGCCCGCTGTTGGGAACAGTGATCGCGATTGGGAGTCGCTGGGGCTCGGAGTCGCACACTTCTACCCGTAGGCAATTGCCGTCTCTGCGGATCCTCATGCTTGCCTCACCAATCGTGTACCGAACGGCGTTGGTAAACAGTTCGCAAGCCAGCAGCGAGATTTCGGCGCGATTCTGTGGGTCCTGCACGCCGAGGTGGGTGAGAACCTCATCGACGTATTCGCGTGTTCGCGGAACCTGATCCGGTTCTGCGGGAAAGGTGACCCATTCAGGCTGCGAATCAGCATGTCGCGATGTCACGGACTGGTCCGATTAGATCTTCGATTGCGCTGGGGGGACGGACTCCGTGATTGCGAGCGTGGACGGAGGGACAAGGAGAGTCGACACCACAAGTGCTGGGCCTGGAGGTGCCTCACAGCGGTCATGGCGTCGACTCTCCAATCCATCTGGTCTGGCTAACTCAGAGCGTCTTTGCCCTTGTCTACGAGGTCCTTGGCGCTGTCGCCGACCTTCTTCAGTTTTGCCTTGTCCTTTTCTGCGGTGCCCGACTCCTCCATATTTTCGTTGCCGGTGAGCTTGCCCACGGTTTCCTTGGTCTGACCGGACAACTCTTCAGCTGCATGCTTCAACTTGTCAGTGCTCATTGCGGCAACTCCCATTTCTAGTTTCTCGACGGACCGTCCGCCGTACCAAAACCCTGTGCTGTCGCGACTGCCTGGGCGTCATGGCGACGCTTCGCGATCAATAGTCCGATCACGGGCACAAGTAGTGCCAGAGAGGCGATGAGAAGTCGTACTTTCGTCATCGCAACAGTCCGCCGTCGCGTTCGACCTGGGTATCGATTTTGATCGGCGCGCCAGCAGTGTCCTGAGACTTGGGCGTTGAGATGTCAATCGATCCCAGCGGTTTCGTCTCGGCCGCTGTGGTGTCGGCCGATGTTGTC
>JBBRLC010000229.1:0-3658 GCA_038231595.1 Candidatus Nanopelagicales bacterium
CGACTCCCGGCGGTGCCTGCACCGGCGGCAACACTCCCGGCCCGAACGCCGGTCCGTCGACGTTGAGCGGCGTACTCGTATCGCAACCCAGCACCTCAACAATCGCGGGTTTGCTCAAGGTCGTGAGCGAGTACGTCGGCTGGAGGTAGTCCGAACCGGCCGGGACGGTCACCGTGGCGTATCCGACATCTCGACGCTGAGAGTCGCGCCCGCGCAACACGCAATAGACGACAGCATCCGCGGAGCGACTCACTTCCCACGTCACGTCAGTCTGCGTGGCCGAGGTCGAGTGGTAGGTGATGAGCCGAGCTTGAACCGCCGGGTTGGCCAGCCGCCAACCGGCCCAGAAGACGAAGCCGACGAGTACGCCGACGACCAGCACGGTGGCGATAAGGCGTCCGCGAGATCGGGGTCGGACCCCGTACCGCTCCTTCATCGCGGGGCTCAAGTCGCGGTGGTCCCCGCTCCACGACGGCAGATTGTCCGGCGAGCTCGCCAGTGAGCCCAGCGATGAATCCGGCGACGAGCGCGGCGACGAATTCCCCGCAGAACTTGACGACGAGCCCTCGGCTGAAGTCGTCGACGAACTCGACAGCGGTTCGTTAGGGGAGGTCACGACGGGGGCCTTCTTCGGTGGCGAGGATGGGTTGTCAGACTAGTAGCCCCCACGCTTGAGGAGTTCTGGTGAGCAAGGCTGTGCCCGCTTCGTCGAGACCTGCGCTGGATCGTCTTGGTGAACCTCTTCGCCTGATGGCCGTGCATGCCCATCCCGACGATGAATCCAGCAAGGGCGCGGCCAGCACGGTGCGCTACGTCCGTGAAGGAGTCGATATCCTCGTCGTCTCGTGCACCGGCGGTGAACTCGGCGATGTCTTGAATCCAAATCTCAACGCAGAGGCGATCAAGGCCGACATCTCCAACGTACGGCGACGCGAGGTGGCCCGCGCTGTTGAGATTCTCGGCGTACGCCATGAATGGCTCGGCTTTGCAGATTCAGGTTTCCCCGAGGGCGATCCAAAGCCCCCGGTTCCGTCAGGATCTTTCGCTGACTTGCCCCTCGAGGTGGTTTCCGCGCCACTGGTCGAACTCGTCCGCGCCTTCCGACCCCACGTGATGACGACGTACGACGAACACGGCGGGTACCCGCATCCTGATCATGTTCGGACTCACGAAGTCAGCGTCGAAGCGTTCGAAGCGGCACCCGATCCGAACAGATATCCGGGCGATCTTGCGCCATGGCAACCGCTGAAGCTCTACTACCACATGACTTTTCACAAGGCCCGAGTCATGGCCATGCATGAGGCGTTGCTCGGAGCGGGCGCGGAATCGCCGTACGCCCAATGGTTGGAAAATTGGGAAGATAAGCCGCACGATGCCGAACGCCTGACAACACTCGTGCCGTGTGCTGAGTTCTTTCCCGATCGCGACCGAGCCCTGCTGGCACATGAAACCCAAGTCGATCCCAATGGGACGTGGTTCAAGGTGTCGATGGAAACCCAGCAGCGGGTGTGGCCAACCGAAGACTTTCAACTCGCTCGCTCACTTGTGGACATCGAGTTGCCGGAGAACGATCTCTTCGCCGGGTTACGCGCATGATCAGTCCGCTTTTCCTCCTCACCAATCAGGCGTATGGCGTCGCGCCGAGTCCGTCACCGACACCGAGCAAAGTGAGCCCCGATCAAGTCTCCGCTGGATTGCTCGGATTCGTTGTGTTCGCCTTCCTCGCCGGCGCGGCATTCTTGTTGTGGCGCAGCATGAACAAGCAAATGCGGCGCGTACCGGAGTCCTTCGACGTCGTCGACGGGCGTTCAGCCGACCCGGACATGCGCCGCGACGAGCCAGAGGCTGGGGCGCACCACGAAGACCGCGATGATGCAGCAGAACCTCCATCTGCGTGACCAAGCTTCGATGACCGAGCCGTCATCCTCGACCCCGACGCGCTCAACCGCGAGCGAACTACTGCGACCGAGTCGGCTCGCGGTCCATGTGCTCGTCGGGCTTGCGGCCATCGCGATGATTAGCCTCGGGATCTGGCAACTACGTGTCGCACTTCCCGAGCGGGCAGTGGCAAGCGCGACCACACCCGCCGTACCGCTCAATGACGTCAGCACGTTCGGAGAATTCCTTGCTCCTTCCGACATCGGCGTGCGCGTCACGGCCGCGGGGCACCTCGATATGAGCAAGCAGCTTCTTGCCGCGGTCACGACCCCGGCAACATCGTCGGTTGTGTCCACCCGTTACGCACTTATCGTTCCCTTGCTTCTCGACGACGGCACGACCATGGCTGTACTCCTCGGAGGCGTCGGGTCTGCCACCGAGAAATCAGCGGCCTCACCAAACGAGTCGCGGACCGTCACTGTCACTGGACCGATCACGAACGAGAGCCTCGGCCTCACGATCCCGTCGAGTACTGACGCATCGGGTCCGGCAACAACGCGGCAATTGACCACCGATGCCCTAGTCGCCGCATGGAAAGTAAACCTGCGTGACGGCGTCGTGGTCCGTGTCGAACAGCAACCTTCTGGCATCGATCGTTCCCTCACGCCACCGAACACAACTGTCGTGACCCGCACAATCGATTCGGGAGTGCAATGGCGTAACGCGTTGTACGCCGTGCAATGGTGGATTTTCGCTCTTTTCACTGTCTTCATCTACGTTCGCTATCTGACGGACTCACTGCGCGAGTTCGAGATTCTCTCGGAGGACTTATGAAGAGCGCGCTCACTAGATATCGGGTGATGGCCAATGTTGTTGGTGTCACGCTGCTGGTCTTTGTTGTGCTGATTATCGCGAAGTACTCAACGGACAACTCGCGGATCAAGTCCGTCGAGTCTGTTGTCGCGGTGATTCACGGCTGGCTCTTCTTCATCTATCTGTTCACCATCGCTGAACTGGCGAGCAGGGCTCGCTTTCGATTGGGTCGCATCATCTTGATGGCGCTATCGGGCATGGTCCCCTTCCTCTCCTTCGTGATGGAACATCGCGTGACGAACGACGTACGCCGCCTCATCGCCGCCGACCCTGAAGCCGCCGCCAACTGAATTCAGGTAGGGCTCGCGAAAAGGGCTTCGAAACCGGCAAAGCGCACCACCCGAAATTCTTCGGCGTAGGTGAGGCCGTACGCCGATCCGCGTTCGCCGGAGCCAGCCCGGATCATCGCCGTCGCAAACGGCCTCGGGTCCGCAATAGCGTCGGACAACATCGGTACGTCGGCGTGGGCCGTGCGTGCCAACAGCGTCAACTGATGGGCAATGTGAGTCAGCATTGTGCGCTGAGCGCAGGCGGCTTCGATTTTTCTTTCAATTCCCGCAGTCACGTCGATGACCGTTGTGACCTTCACAAGATCTCGGGCGAAGTACCAACGTTCGACCACGCCATGTGGCTCGAGCCCAGCGGCGATGTGCTCCGGATGATGCTTGTCGAACATCGCCGTCCAGTACGTCTCATCAACTGCCGCACCGACGCAGATGTGATCCTGGTTATCCTCGTGAAAGGCGCCGTAGGGGTCATAGGAAATGACGGCGTACGGACGAAATCGACGAACTGCACGGATGAAGTGTTCGCGCAATTCCGTTTCGCGAACGTCAGCCAATTGGTCACTGTCGTAACCCAAGTCAACGACTTCGGAGATGCCGAGCAAGGATGCGGCAGCAGCGAG
>JBBRLC010000230.1:0-3640 GCA_038231595.1 Candidatus Nanopelagicales bacterium
CGCGCCACTAACTGCACCGACGACCCCGCTCGCCCGAACACCCGGGCGATGGACAACCCCATCCCAGGCCCAGCGCCCACAACGAGGGCCGTGGTCGGAGCATCAACAGAATTGGTGGCGTCAGTTGTCATGGCCGCGACGCAACACCCCTACCCGGGCCGGAGCGGGGCTGTTCGCCCATGGCGTAGCGAAAATGGCCTTAAACCGGACTTCCCAAGCCCCTGAGACGGTTGGACCCAGCAAGTTCTGAGAAGAACGGTCAAACACGCCCGCAATCCACGCAAGTCCAGACCCCAAGTGGCCGATTCGTCAGACAGGCCAAATACGCCAGCCGGACTAGGCTGGTCAGTAATCCGTACGGCGTGACCGCACGACATGTTGCACCACCAGCACCGCACGGCCAAGTTTCCAGTTCAGCAGGCGCAGGCACGTAGTCGTACCTGGCAGGAGAGTGAAATGTTCGAGAGGTTTACCGACCGCGCTCGGCGTGTAGTTGTGCTGGCCCAAGAAGAGGCCCGCATGCTCAACCACAACTACATCGGCACCGAGCACATCCTGTTGGGCCTAATCCACGAGGGCGAAGGCGTCGCAGCCAAAGCCCTCGAGTCGCTCGGCATCTCGCTGGAGGCTGTCCGCCAGCAGGTCGAGGAGATCATTGGCCAGGGTCAACAAGCACCCAGCGGCCACATCCCCTTTACTCCGCGCGCCAAAAAGGTCTTGGAACTCTCGCTTCGCGAAGCACTGCAGTTGGGTCACAACTACATCGGCACCGAGCACATCCTGCTCGGTTTGATTCGCGAAGGCGAAGGCGTCGCCGCGCAAGTGCTCGTCAAGTTGGGCGCCGACCTCAATCGCGTGCGCCAGCAGGTCATTCAGTTGCTCTCGGGTTACCAGGGCAAGGAACCTGCGGCCGCTGGTGGACCGGCCGAGGGTACGCCGTCGACATCGCTGGTACTCGACCAATTCGGCCGTAACCTCACCCAAGCCGCACGCGAAGGAAAGCTCGATCCCGTGATCGGTCGGGAAAAGGAAACCGAGCGGGTCATGCAGATCCTTTCTCGGCGTACTAAGAACAACCCCGTCCTCATCGGCGAGCCCGGCGTCGGCAAGACCGCGGTCGTCGAGGGCCTCGCCCAAATGATTGTGCGCGGCGAAGTGCCGGAGACGTTGAAAGAAAAGCAGCTCTACACACTCGACTTGGGAGCGTTGGTTGCTGGTAGCCGCTACCGAGGTGACTTTGAAGAGCGGCTGAAGAAGGTGCTCAAGGAGATCCGTACTCGGGGCGACATCATCTTGTTCATCGACGAGATGCACACCCTCGTTGGTGCTGGTGCGGCCGAAGGCGCCATCGACGCGGCCAGCATTCTTAAGCCGATGCTCGCTCGTGGCGAGCTTCAGACGATCGGTGCGACGACTCTCGACGAGTACCGCAAGTACGTCGAGAAGGATGCTGCGCTAGAGCGTCGCTTCCAGCCGATCCAGGTGCAGGAACCGACGCTGGCGCACACCATCGAAATCCTCAAAGGTCTGCGCGATCGCTACGAGGCTCACCACCGCGTCTCAATCACAGATGCTGCACTCGTTGCGGCCGCGACCTTGGCCGACCGATACATCTCCGATCGCTTCTTGCCGGACAAGGCCATCGATCTAGTCGACGAAGCCGGTTCGAGGTTGCGCATTCGACGCATGACGGCTCCGCCGGATCTGCGCGAATTTGATGACCGCATCGCCGATGTACGCCGTGAAAAGGAGTCAGCGATTGATGCGCAGGACTTCGAGAAGGCGGCGGCACTTCGTGACCAGGAAAAGACCCTGTTGACCGAAAAGGCCACCCGCGAACGCGAGTGGAAGGCCGGCGATATGGACGTTGTCGCTGAAGTTGACGAAGACCTGATCGCTGAGGTCCTCGCCACGGCGACCGGCATCCCGGTGTTCAAGTTGACCGAGGAAGAGTCGCAGCGGTTGCTCAAGATGGAAGACGAGTTGCACAAGCGCGTCATCGGTCAAGAGCAGGCCATCAAGGCTCTGTCGCAGGCGATCCGGCGTACGCGCGCGGGTCTTAAGGACCCAAGGCGACCGGGCGGCTCGTTCATCTTCGCTGGTCCGTCCGGTGTTGGAAAGACTGAATTGTCCAAGACACTCGCGGAGTTTTTGTTCGGCAATCAGGACGCGCTGATCTCACTGGATATGAGTGAGTACTCCGAGAAGCACACCGTGTCGCGGCTGTTCGGTGCACCGCCTGGATACGTGGGTTACGAAGAGGGCGGTCAACTCACCGAGAAAGTACGCCGCAAACCCTTCTCGGTCGTTCTCTTCGACGAGGTTGAAAAGGCACACCCGGACATCTTCAACTCGCTGCTGCAGATCCTTGAAGACGGTCGACTTACTGACTCCCAAGGGCGGGTCGTCGACTTCAAGAACACGGTGATCATCATGACCACCAACTTGGGCACCCGCGACATAGCGAAGGGCCAGAACCTTGGCTTCTCTGACGTCGCTGACACCAAGAGCAACTACGAGCGGATGAAGACCAAGGTCAACGACGAACTCAAGCAGCACTTCCGTCCTGAGTTCATCAACCGCATCGACGACATCGTGGTCTTCCACCAGCTCAGCACGGACGAGATCACCTTGATCGTTGATTTGATGATCGCCAAGCTTGATGATCGGCTCAAAGACAAGGACATGGGGATCGAGCTCACGTTGGCAGCCAAGAAACTGTTGGCCGAACGCGGATACGACCCAGTGCTCGGTGCTCGTCCGCTGCGTCGAACAATTCAACGCGAGATCGAGGACAGCATGTCTGAGAAGATCTTGTTCGGTGAATTGCGTCCCGGTGAGATTGTTTTCGTTGATGTCGAAGGCGAAGGCGAGGCGCAAACATTCACTTTCAAGGGCGAGATGAAGGCCGTCGTTCCCGAGGTCGCGCTTGTCAGCGCCGGAGACGTGATCGACGTCAACGATGTCATCGACGTGGGCGACGGGCCTACGGTCGACTAACTCTGTCAACAAAGTTGGGGCGGCGACCCGTTGAGGGTGCCGCCCCAACTTGTAGTTGGCCCCACGCCAGGGGACGGACGGAAAGCGCGATTCCCGTATCCGACGTCGAGGAGTGGGGCGCAGATCCCTCGACCGATCCCCCGTACCGGTCGAGTTCAACTGCTGCTAGTAGTAGATCAGCAAAGAACGATTTCGGGAGACGGTCAGGGCGACTTTCTTCGGCTCAATAGGTCTCGATTTGGACTCGTACGCCCATCCGCGCGCCCGGATCGTGCCTCGCTTCGACCGCGTCGCGGACGACACTCAGCGGGGGAGTCGGTAGGAATCGTGGTCGCCGATTTCAACCAGACCATCGCTGGTCAGCGAATCGAGTGCGCGTTCGCGTTGATCGTTGTCCGGCCACTCGGAGTCCAGGACCGATTTCGGCACCGGTTCGGTTGAGTCGCGCAGGAGGTGTAGCAGGAGTCCGCGCACCTGTCTGTCGGTGCCGGCAAAGGACTGAGCGCGTCGCGGCGGACCGGCGTACGCCGGCGACCCGGCTCGCCTCCATTTGCACGTGGCCGCAAGGGGACAAGCCGTACAGCGCGGAACTGCAGCCGTGCACACGAGCGCGCCGAGTTCCATCACGGCGACCGACCAA
>JBBRLC010000231.1:0-3630 GCA_038231595.1 Candidatus Nanopelagicales bacterium
CGTCGGCGTCGCGCAAGGCCTGGGCAACCGCGCCTCCGACCCCTCCAGCGCGAACACCGTCCTCAATGGTGACAACCAGCCGATGCCGGCTGGCTAGTTCAACGACGCCAGCGGGCACGGGCAACACCCAGCCCGGGTCGATCACGGTGGCGCCGACGCCTTGCGATTCAAGCCTGCTTGCGGCGTCGAGGGCAACCTTGGCCATCGCCCCAACGCTCACGATCAACACGTCGTCGGTACCCGTGCGGGCTAACACGTCGATGCCGGCAACCCGATCGATCGCGGGGATCTCCTCAGTTACAGCACCGCGAGGGAAACGAACGACTGTCGGTGCGTCGTTGACCGCAACCGCTTCGCTGAGCAACTGAATCAACGTGGCCGCGTCGCGCGGTGCCGCCAATCGAAGTCCCGGCACGATCTGCAACAGCGCGAGATCCCACACTCCGTTGTGACTAGGTCCGTCTTCCCCGGTCACACCCGCGCGATCGAGCACGAATGTCACACCCGCGCGGTGCAGCGCACAGTCCAGCAACACCTGGTCGAATGCACGATTGAGGAACGTGGAGTACACCGCGACCACCGGATGCATGCCGGCGTACGCCAGGCCCGCAGCGCTCGTGACCGCATGCGCTTCCGCGATCCCGACGTCGTACATGCGGTCGGGGAAAGCGGACGCAAAACGGTCGAGGCCAGTCGGACCTGTCATGGCAGCAGTAATGGCCACGACGTCCTTCCGTTGGCCGCCGATCGCGACAAGTGCATCAGAAAACACCGACGTCCAGGTGAGCGCACCGCCACGAAGCGGTCGACCCGCGTCGGGATCGATGATTCCGACGCTGTGGAATCGATCAGCTTCGTCGGCTTCCGCCGGCGCGTAGCCACGACCCTTCTGCGTCAACACGTGCACGATTACCGGGCCATCGAAATCGCGGGCCCGGCTCAACGCGTGTTCGATCTCGCTGAAGTCGTGCCCGCTTACCGGGCCGATGTATTTCAGTCCGAGATCCTCGAACATCCCCTGCGGCGCGACCATGTCCTTGATGCCCTTCTTGACCCCATGCAACGCTTCATAAACCGGGACCCCGACGACAGGCGTACGGCCGAGTGCGCGTTTGCCCCACTCAAGGAATCGTTCGTAGCCGCGGGTCGTGCGCAACGTCGATAGGTGATGGGCCACGCCACCAACGGTCGGTGAATAGGAGCGTTGGTTGTCGTTGACGACGATCACGACAGGTCGGTTCGACGCTGCAATGTTGTTCAGTGCTTCCCATGACATTCCGCCGGTCAGTGCCCCGTCTCCGACGACCGCCACCACGTGACGCCGCGACCCCAGTCCACGTTGCTCGAAGCCTTTGGCGATTCCGTCGGCGTAGGAAAGCGCGGTCGATGCGTGCGAGTTTTCGATGACGTCGGAGGGTGACTCGGCCCTTCTCGGGTATCCCGACAATCCCCCTTGCTGGCGCAGACTGTCGAAGTCGTCACGACGCCCGGTCACGATTTTGTGCACGTATGCCTGATGGCCGGTGTCCCACAAGACGACGTCGCCCGGAGACTCGAAGGTGCGGTGCAAGGCAATGGTGAGTTCGACGACGCCCAAATTTGGTCCGAGGTGCCCGCCGGTCGCCGAGACCTTCTCCACCAAGAAATCGCGAATCTCCCTCGCCAACTGCGGCAACTGGTCCGCGGGAAGCCGCTTGAGATCAGCCGGTGAGTTCACCGTGGGCAGCAGGAGCACCCACGAAGTCTAAATGCCCGCGACGTTTCCGCACCCCAACACTCACTCAACTGGCCAATCTGGCACTACCCGATCAGGGACCGGAGAACGTACTGGAGGATTCCGCCATTGCGGAAGTACTCGGCTTCACCGGGGGTGTCGATCCGAACGACGGCATTGAAGGTGAAGGTGGCCCCATCGGCCCGGACCACGTCGACCGCCACCGTGTCGGGGGTCACCCCCTCGTTGAGCGCCACGATCCCCCGCACGGAGAAGGTTTCGGTTCCGGTGAGGCCCAGGGACTCCGCTGTGCTCCCCGGCGCGTACTGCAACGGCAGCACCCCCATACCGATCAGGTTGGACCGGTGGATTCGTTCGTAGGACTCGGTGATGACAACACGTACGCCGAGCAGCGCAGTGCCCTTGGCGGCCCAGTCGCGAGACGAACCGGAGCCGTACTCCTTTCCCGCCAGGATGACCAACGGCGTACCGACAGCGGCGTAGGCCTGGGCTGCGTCGTAGATGGTGGTCTGAGGAGCACCCTCGACGGTGAAGTCCGCGGTGAAACCGCCTTCGACACCCGGGATGAGTTGATTGCGCAAGCGAATGTTGGCGAACGTCCCGCGAATCATGACTTCGTGATTTCCGCGACGCGAGCCGTAGGAATTGAAGTCGGTGCGCGCGATTCCATGTTCGGCGAGGTAGTGACCCGCAGGGCTGTCCGCCTTGATCGATCCCGCTGGCGAAATGTGGTCGGTGGTGACGGAGTCGCCGAGTTTGGCCAACACTCGAGCACCCGTAACGTCCGACACCGGGGTTGGCTTCATGCCCATTCCCTCGAAGTACGGCGGTTTGCGCACGTACGTCGACTCTGGCGACCACGCGAAGGTGTCCCCTGTCGGCGTCGGCAGGTTCTGCCAGCGTTCGTCGCCAGCAAACACGTCGGCGTACCTCGAGGTAAACATCTGCGGGTCGATGCAGGTATCGATCGTGGTTTGGATCTCCGCCGGCGTGGGCCAGATGTCGCGCAGATACACCGGGGCACCATCGCTGCCCGTGCCCAACGGCTCCGTGGTGATGTCCACATCCATGCGCCCCAACAGCGCGTAGGCCACCACGAGCGGCGGGGACATCAGGTAGTTCATTTTGACGTCGGGGTTGATGCGGCCTTCGAAGTTGCGATTGCCAGATAGCACCGACACCACCGCGAGATCGCGAGCATTGACGGCGTTGCTCACCGGTTCGGGCAACGGGCCCGAGTTGCCGATGCAGGTCGTGCATCCGTATCCAACGAGGTCGAAGCCCAACTTGCTGAGGTACGGCGTCAATCCGGACTTGTCGTAGTAGTCCGTGACGACCTTCGACCCAGGCGCCAGCGTGGTCTTGACCCAGGGCTTACGGGTCAGGCCCTTCTCCACGGCCTTTTTCGCCAGCAAACCTGCGCCGACCATCACCGACGGATTCGACGTGTTTGTGCACGAGGTAATCGCGGCGACCACGACCGCGCCGTGGCCGATGCTCGCTACTTCGCCGTCGAGCGAGATCTCAGCCTGGGCGCTCGGGTCGGAGGTGTATTCCGGCAGCACACTGGCGAAGTTCGCGGCCGCGTCCGACAGCGGTACTCGATCTTGGGGACGCTTCGGTCCGGCGATCGAGGGTTCGACGGTGCCGAGGTCGAGTTCGAGGTATTCGGAGTACGTCGGCTCGTTGCTCGCGTCATGCCAGAGGCCCTGCACTTTCGCGTAAGCCTCGACCAACTCGATGTGGTCCTCGGTCCGGCCGGTGAGTCGCAGATAGCGCAACGTCTCGTCGTCGATCGGGAAGATCGCGACGGTGGAGCCGTACTCAGGGCTCATGTTGCCGATGGTCGCGCGGTTCGCCAGCGGCACTGCGGCGACTCCCTCGCCGTAGAACTC
>JBBRLC010000232.1:0-3542 GCA_038231595.1 Candidatus Nanopelagicales bacterium
AACCGTTCGCGCCGTCTTGCACGAGCACGGCGCGCTGAACCCATCGCAGGCGCTCGCGATTCTTGAGCCCGTCCTTCAAGCGCTCGCCGCCGCACACCGCGCTGGCCTAGTTCACCGCGACGTGAAACCGGAAAACGTCCTGATTTCCGACGACGGCCACGTCAAAGTCGCTGACTTCGGACTCGCCCGCGCTATCACTGCGAGTACGAATTCGACCGCGACTCAAGGCGTACTCATCGGCACCGTGGCGTACTTGGCACCCGAACAAGTTGAGCACGGATTGGCCGATGCCCGCTCCGACGTCTATAGCGCTGGCGTGCTGCTCTACGAAATGCTCACCGGTTCGGTTCCTTTTACTGGCGAGACGCCCCTCTCGGTCGTCTACCAGCACGTCAACAAAGACGTACCGGCACCGTCACGACTTCGCCCCGACCTTGGTCCTGCAGTCGACGAACTAGTCGCCCACGCCACCCGCCGCGAACCGGACCAACGGTTCTCCGATGCGAGTGAATTCCTCGAAGCATTGCGGGTCGTACGCCGCAAATTGCCTGCGCCACAACCACTTTCCGTTTCGTCCCAAGCAAACCAGGAAACGGTAGTCATTGCGGCTCCAGGATCAGTGCGGTATGCCGAAGGCGGATCCAGCGACGTTGACCTGCGACACACGGGCATCCTGTCGACCGAGGATCTCGAAGGTATTTCGGTTGCGAGCGCAGCCAACACATCCAAAAAATCGGGCGGGGGTAAGCCCGGGGCTCGACCTAAGCCCCGGCGACGACGCGGTCCGATCGCGTTGGCAATTCTGATCGTGGCCGCCCTGCTCGTAGGTGGCGGTGCCTACTGGTTCGGGATCGGTAAGAGCGTTGCGGTCCCTGGAGTGATTGGCTCGACCGTTGATGAGGCGACCGCAACCCTCCAGTCTGCGGGATTGACTAGCGATCCAGCGGCAGACCAATTTAGCGAAACCGTCGAGGTCGGACGCATCATCTCGACTGACCCAACTGCGGGAAATGAAGTGCGTTCCGGATCTAGCGTCAAGCTCACCGTGTCCAAGGGAGCAGAGCGCTACCAAGTCCCCGACGTCGTCAACAAGTCGGAGGCGGACGCGAAAACGGACCTCACCAACGCGGGACTTCGCGCGGTGACCGGTCGTTCGGTGTATGACGAGAAGATCGCTACCGGCTTTGTCGTTCGTACCGACCCGAAGGTCGGAACGCCACTGCGTCCGAACACTGCGGTCACTCTGGTGCTGTCGAAGGGACCCGAACCCATCCCGGTCCCCAACGTCGTCGGCGCGACCAACGCCGATGCGACCCAAATCCTGCGGTCGCGCGGTTTCACCGTGACCAGCAGCGAGGCCTTCTCGGACACGGTGAAATCTGGTCTCGTGATCTCGGTGTCGCCCAAGGCCGGTACGAAACTGAACAAGAACGACACAGTCAATTTGGTGGTCTCAAAAGGCCCTCCGCCAGTGACGATCCCGCGCGTCGTCGGGCTGTCTCGAAATGCCGCTGTGGTGAAACTCACCGCGGTCGGTCTCAAAGTACGAATCGCGAAACTGGGGCCGACGATCGTGCTGAACACTGTGTACTCGCAGTACCCAGGTGATGGAACCATCGTCCATAAGGGCGACACCGTGACCATCACCTTGGTCTGAGCACTCCAGTGTCGTGAACGCTCGATCAACAGCCACATCGAGTACGCCGCGGATCGAACTCGTCGCGGTTGGCGCACTTGTCGCCATCACCGCGATCTGGGGTTCAACCTTCCTCATCGTGCAAGACGTCGTCAAAGTCATGCCGGTCAACGCATTCCTAGCATGGCGGTTTGGCATTGCCACAGTCGTGCTATTGGCGATTCGTCCCCGAGCGTTGAGAGCACTGCCAGTATCCGTGCGCAACCAGGGAATCATCCTCGGCGCTGCGCTCGGCATCGGCTACATCCTGCAGACGATCGGTCTGCAATCGACATCGGCGACTGTGTCGGGATTCATTACCGGGATGTTTGTTGTCTTCACCCCGCTCATCTCCGCCGTCGTGTTGCGAACGCGCATCTCGTCCCTCGCGTGGGTCGCAGTGGCACTAGCAACAATCGGCCTCGCATTGTTGTCGCTCCAGGGCTTTTCCATTGGTATCGGGGAACTACTGACGCTGGGATGTGCCTTTCTCTTTGCGGTTCAAATCGTCGGGTTGGGTATGTGGTCGACTCCGGACCGGGCGTACGCCCTCACTGTGCTGCAGTTGGGCACGGTCGCGGTGCTGACCTTGCTCGCAAGCCTTCCAGGAGGTGGACCCGGCATTCCGCCGTCGACGTCGACGTGGGTGGCCATTCTGTTTCTGGCGCTGGTGGCGACCGCGGCAGCATTCATTGTGCAGACCTGGGCGCAGGCACACATCGCGGCCACTCGCGCGGCGATTGTCCTCACGATGGAACCAGTCTTCGCTGGGTTCACCGGTGTCGTGATCGGGGGCGAGGTGTTGACCGGGCGCATCGTGGCTGGGGCGGTCTGCATCCTCGTCGCCATGTACCTCGCCGAGTTGGGTCCCCGAGCAGGGGCCGACGCCATGGTCGCCCATCTCGAACCCTGACGACCTCGACCCGCGCTCGAAGCGCGGTCCCGAAAGAACCCTGACGACAGCGAGTTGAGGCGGTCCGTACGCTGGACCCCTTCCCCAGGAGGTCACGTGGTCATCGTCATGAGCCCAGGCGCCAGCGACGAACAGATCGACACCGTTGTGTCGCGGGTCGTTGATGCCGGTGGTGAGGCATTCGTCAGTCGCGGCGAAACGCGAGTGATCATCGGACTGATCGGCGATATTGAGCACTTTCACGGACTAAACCTGCGCGCTCTTCCCGGCGTCGCCGAGGTCGTACGTGTCTCATCGCCGTACAAGTTGGTCGCTCGTGAACATCACCCGGAAATGTCAACGGTGTTCGTTGGCATCGGCGCGGGGCGAGTCCCGATTGGGCCAGACACCTTCACCCTGATCGCCGGCCCGTGCGCAGTCGAGACGCCAGAACAAACCCTCGCGGCGGCGAAGATGGCCCAGGGCGCGGGCGCGACATTGCTTCGCGGTGGCGCGTACAAACCGCGGACATCGCCGTACGCCTTCCAAGGCCTCGGCGAAAAAGGACTCGCAATACTTGCCGATGTACGCGCCGAAACTGGCATGCCGGTGGTGACCGAAGTTGTCGACGCGGACGATGTCGAATTGGTGGCGTCCTACGCCGACATGTTGCAGGTGGGTACCCGCAACATGGCCAACTTCGCGCTGCTGCAAGCGGTGGGATCAGTCGGGAAGCCGGTCATGCTCAAGCGCGGAATGTCGTCGACCATTGAGGAGTGGTTGATGGCCGCGGAGTACATCGCACAACGCGGCAACCTCGACATCGTCTTGTGCGAGCGAGGTATTCGTACCTTCGAAACAGCCACTCGCAACACGTTGGACATCGCCGCAGTCCCCGTCGTGCACGGTTTGTCACATCTGCCCGTCGTCGTCGACCCCTCACACTCGGGTGGTCGACGCGACCTGGTGGTCCCG
>JBBRLC010000233.1:0-3530 GCA_038231595.1 Candidatus Nanopelagicales bacterium
ACAGGTGCTTGGTCGGGCGAACTCGGATCGCTGATCCACCACTGCGAGACGGCTGACTCGTCGAATTGCTCGACAATCAGGGCACTGGAGTCGGGTGCCCACCAGTGTCCGCGTGATCGTGATAGTTCCTCTGCCGCGATGAAATCAGCCATACCGAATGTCTGCGTGTCTGCTTCTGGCGAGCACAGAATCCGCCCACCAGTGCCATCGGCGTTGACCACGTGAAAGGAGCGGCTAGCGACGTACGCGACGTACTCACCCGATGGGCTGATGCGGGGGTCGATCACTGCGCCGCCGGTGTCCAACTGTTGTATCGATGCGCCGCCGGTGTCGAGACTCACTACAAGGAGTTCTCCACCCAAGCTCGCGCATACGACCTTCATCGCGGCGTCGGCGTCGTAACTCGCAATTCCCGTCGACGTTTCCCGCATCCGCTCTCGCCGCGAACGTTCTGCTGGATCCAGGTCCATCGTTGTGGGGTCTAACAGGTTGCGCGGATCTACCACGATCTCTTCAGTCGATTCACCATCGCCGGTCAAGGTCAGCTGGACCAGCGAGTCGACGGAGTCGGTTCCGGAGCTGGATCGCAGGAAGAGGAATCGCTTTCCGTCGGGAGAGAGCGTAAACAGCCGAGGCGTACCCGATCTGAAATGGCGAGTCAGCGCAGCCCGGCGGGGATACGAATCGCGCGGATACGAATCGTTGCCCTCTGTTGGTTGTGGAGTCACGATCAATATTGTTGGGGGTAGGTCGCAATTTTGGAGTATCCGCGCGGACGTGAGGTGGAATCAGCGATGTTTTCTCGGCGCGATCGGATACTCAGCGGGGTCACTGTCCTTTCGGCGGTTGCTGCCGGCGTCCTGCACTACCACCCCGTGGGCGACCTGGTAGACTTTTTTGTCGCCGGCCTCGCGCTTGCCCTTCTGGCAATGCTGGTGGGTCGTTCTGTGGAGGGTCTCGGCGACCGACTCGGTCCGGGCGCAACAGGGATCGTGCAATCGGCGCTGGGGAATCTCCCCGAACTGTTCGTCGTACTCTTCGCGCTCAACGCCGGGTTGATCGAGGTAGTCCAAGCCACCATCGTTGGCTCAATCTTGGCCAACGTGCTGCTCGTGCTTGGTCTGGCTTTCGTGGTTGGTGGGGTGAAGCACGGCCCGCAGCGCTTCGATTCTCAATCCGCCCGAAATCTGGCCCTTCTTCTCGTACTCGCGGTATTCGTGCTCGCCGTACCAGGACTGACGGCTGCATTGCACACGCCCGCGGCCGATCACGAACGCACGTTGTCGCTCATCGTTGCCATCGTGCTGCTCGCGGTCTTCGCGCTTTCTATTCCTGCGTCGTTACGTCGCATGACCCCTCATCTGGCCGAAGGTCCGACGGACGCACGGTCCACGTCTTCCACTGTGACCAATCACGTAGGCGAATGGCCGTTGTGGGTGGCGTTGGGAATGCTTGCGGCGACCGGGGTCGGTGCAGCGCTAGTTTCCGACTGGTTCGTCGCGGCATTGGAACCAGCGATTAAGCAGTTGGGCATTTCGCAGACGTTTGCGGGTCTGGTGATCGTGGCCATCGCCGGCAACGCAGTAGAGAACGTTGTCGGGATTCAACTGGCTGCGCGCAATCAGGCCGACTACGCCTTGTCGGTGATCCTGCAGTCGCCTCTGCAGGTTTCCATGATTGTTGCTCCGGCCGTACTGCTTCTGGCTCCGGCCGTGGGAGCAAGCGGATTTACGTTGGTGCTACCGCCCGTTCTCATTGCGGTACTGATCATGTCGGCGCTGGTGGCAGCGTTCGTCGTGTTCGATGGGGAGTCGAATTGGCTCGAAGGGTCCGTGCTTGTCGGGCTGTACATCTCTATCGCCGCAGCATTTTGGTGGGGGTAGTCCCCGTAGGGTGGCGCTATGCGCAGTGAAAATCCTGAAATCGTTGCTGACCGTCGACTACTCGTCGTCCACGCCCATCCCGATGACGAAACCATCGGTACCGGCGCGACGATGGCGAAGTACGTCGCCGAGGGCGCGCACGTCACGTTGGTGACCTGCACACTGGGCGAAGAAGGCGAAATCCTGCTCCCCGAGATTGAACATCTCGGCGCTCAGCTCGACGATGCGCTGGGTAGTCATCGATACACCGAATTGGGCGATGCGATGGCAGTGCTCGGTGTCACGGACTGGCGACTCCTCGGAGAACCGCATCGTTATCGTGATTCGGGGATGATGGGGACCCCCAGCAATGAGCGCGCGGATTGCTTCTGGCGTGCCGACCTGCTTGCCGCTGCGAGCGATTTAGTTGCGGTCATTCGGCAGGTACGTCCGCAGGTCCTCGTGACCTACGACGACTTCGGTGGGTACGGACACCCCGATCACATCCAGGCGCACCGCGTTGCCATGTATGCCAGCTTGCTAGCCGCGGCGCCGTCATTCCGTACCGACCTCGGCGACGCATGGGACATCCCCAAGGTCTATTGGACGGCATTTCCCCGCTCCGTCGTACGTGCGGGCATTGAGTCCATGCGTGCGATGGGGGAGACGACCGGAATGGCCGAGATGGATCCCGACAACTTGCCATTCGTTGTCGACGACAACGTCGTAACGACGGCTGTCGATGGGCGTGAGTTCCATCAAGAAAAAATGGACGCCTTGCGAAAGCACGCCAGTCAGGTGAGTGTCGAAGGAGGCTTCTTCGCGCTAGCCGACAATCTCGGTTCCGAGGCGATGGGAATCGAGTACTTCCGCCTCGTGCGCGGAACCCTCGCCCCGTCCACCGAAGACGGGAAAGAATCAGACCTCTTCGCCTAAACCCCCACCAACTCTTTGTTCTTTGGATGAATGTGGCATCAGCTCAAACCTATTGAACTTTCTCAACATTCATGGCGTGGGTTTGGCGGTGTCGTCGGCCTGGCCTCGTCGGTGTCTCAGCGGTGATTCGGTGGTACGCCGTTGTCCACAGAGTGCTTGTGCCACAGCGTTTTCCACAGTTCTGGGGCCAGTCCCATTGGGGTCGGTTTGTGTCAGTGCCGGCGTCTAGTTTTTGGTCATGACCGACACCACCCACACTTCGCGAGTAAGTGACGCATGCGACGCCGCATCGCGTCCCCGCGTCGACATGGATGAGCAGCCCCGCAGCTCAGGTGACATTGGTGGATCGGTGTTGGATTCGATCTTCTATCACGGTCCCAGCCCGGAAGCGATGATCGCGCTTCGTGACCTGGATCCGGGCGGGTTGGATGGGTTTGATCGGGTGCGGGTGCTCCAGGCGTGGGAAGCAGCGCGCGGTTGGGTCGAAGCTCAAGGACTCGCCGCGATGCTCGCCGTCGCTGGCCGGACAGCGGTCGAGGTCGATGATTGGGTGCGCGAAGAAGTCGCCGCGGCGTTGACACTGTCCGGTCCAGCCGCCCAAGGTCGTATCGATTTAGCTCGGGCCTGCCACACCCGGCTCGCGGCCGCCGCCGGGGCGTTGGCGGCGGGCAGGTTGTCGTATCTGCATTTACGGACCCTCGCGGCTGAAACCGCGGACCTGTCCGACGACCA
>JBBRLC010000234.1:0-3525 GCA_038231595.1 Candidatus Nanopelagicales bacterium
TCGCGTCGTGAACGCCGCAACCGGCGAGCTGCTCAGCGGCCTGATCCTCAACCCGAACCGCGACTACCAACCACGAAACAGCAAGCAGAAATGACGACAGTCGAACCCACTTTCATAGGTTCGGCTGTCGCGGATGTCCTGAGACATCACATCGTCGGGCTGACAGGATTTGAACCTGCGACCCCTTGACCCCCAGTCAAGTGCGCTACCAAGCTGCGCTACAGCCCGCGACCCACGGAGGGCACGAACCCACCACGCGACGACGCGGTGAGCGACGACACGATATCCCACGCGTGCTCAGTCGCTCGCCGTGCCCATTGCGAGCGAACGGATTGCTAGCGGCGCTTCTTGTTCTTTTCTCGTACGCGCAGATTGATCCGAATCGGCGTGCCAGCGAATCCAAATTCCTCACGCAGTCGGCGCTCGATGAATCGTCGGTAACCCGCCTCCAGGAATCCGGACGTGAAGAGGACGAAGGTAGGAGGACGCGACGCAGCTTGGGTGCCGAAAAGAATTCGTGGCTGCTTTCCGCCACGTACCGGATGAGGGTGCGCGCCGATCAAATCACTGAAGAACTGATTCAACCGACCAGTCGAGATTCGCGTATCCCAACCTGCAAGCGATGTGCGGAGCGCGGGCACGAGTTTGTCCACGGACCGTCCCGTGCGTGCGCTCACATTCACGCGGGGTGCCCAACGAACCTGAACCAAGTCGCGATCAATTTCGCGATCAATGTAGTAGCGACGCTCTTCGTCGACGTTGTCCCACTTGTTGTACGCAATGACCAACGCTCGCCCCGACTCGATCACCATCGAGATGATGCGTAGATCCTGCTCGGCAAGTGGCTCCCCCGCGTCGACCAAAACAACTGCAACTTCGGCCTTTTCCAGCGCCGCGTGCGTCCGCAAACTCGCGTAGTACTCGTGCCCGCTTGATTCGCGAACCCGGCGACGGATGCCCGCTGTGTCCACGAAAAGCCAGGTGGAGTCGCCGATCTCGACGAGTTCATCGACGGGGTCGACCGTCGTACCGGCGACCTCGTGGACCACGACGCGCTGTTCGCCGGCCAACTTGTTGAGCAACGAGGACTTGCCAACGTTGGGTTTCCCCAGCAATGCCACTCGACGCGGACCACGTGGGCGTTCCTCGACGCTGCCTACCTCCGGAAAGGCCGCGATAATGGCGTCGAGTAAATCCCCACTTCCGCGACCGTGAAGAGATGACACGGCGTACGGCTCGCCCAATCCGAGTGACCACAGTGCGGCCGCCTCGGGTTCCCCGCGTTGGTCGTCCACTTTGTTGGCGACCAGCACGACCGGGCGTTTGGACCGTCGAAGGACTTTGACGACAGCTTCGTCGGCGTCGGTGGCACCGATGGTGGAATCGACAACAAACACGACAACATCGGAGGTCATCATCGCGTGCTCGGCTTGCGCGGTGACTTGTGCAGCCAGCCCGCGTGGATCGACTTCCCATCCCCCGGTGTCCACCAGGACAAATCGGCGGCCCGACCAACTCGACTCATAGCGCACGCGGTCACGCGTGACGCCGGGAACGTCTTCCACGACTGCCTCTCGTCGCCCGAGGATGCGATTGACCAGAGTCGATTTCCCGACGTTGGGTCGACCCACCACGGCGACGACGGGAAGGATTTCGGTCAGTTCTGGATCGTCGCCGTCCAACTCGTCAGTGTCGTAGCCGAGGCGGGCCAAGACTCGTTCGTATCCATCCGAATCGAGTTCCTCTAGATCGCCGATGTCTTCGAGAATCGACTCATCGATTTCGGCATCACCATCGGCCCGAATCACCTGCGAGTGGTCCTCACCATCGGGGAGATCGTCCACGTCTGTCACGGCTTGGGTCTCCGATGCGATCGCGACTGGGAAGGCGGTTCGTGGGCACTATCCGCGCGAGATTCGCGCGCGACGTCATCTGACGGTAGTGCCTGACCCGTGCGCGCCACCGCTTGCCTGACGTGATCAGACATTCGTTGACGAATGAGCTCGCCGGCGCGCGCCCACTCTGCTCTGCGGTACGGCTCTGGATGCGGGTCGAACATCAGGGGCTCACCGAACCCGACATGGACAATCGATCCGAGCGCTGGAAGAGATTCCCGGGCGGCTCCCGTCGCGCGAGTACCCAAAATCGCGACCGGGACAACAGGGACTCCCGACGACAACGCCAAATAGGCCACGCCGTAGCGGATACGTGCCACATCTCCACGACGTCGTTGGCCTTCGGGGAAGATTGCCACCGCGGCCCCTTGACGCAAGATCGCCACACTTTCCAGCAGGGCGACTCGACTAGGTGCGTGTTCGTGGATGGGAATCTGACCTCCGGCACGCAGTAACGGCCCCACCGGAGAATCGAACAACTCGCTCTTGGCCAGGAAATGCAGCGGTCGTGGGGAGGCGGCGCCAAGTACGGCGGCATCGAGAAGCCCCAGATGATTCGACGCGAAGATCACCCCGCCGACCTCGGGTATGTGGTGTTGCCCAAAGGATCGCGAGCGATACGCCCGCATGATCAGTCCCGCCACGTTTCGGTTAGTGGCCACTCCGGAGACGGCTCCAGACCCAAACCACGTCTGAACTCTTGACGCCGCGCGTTCACCCACGTCGGGCTACCAAGTCGAGAACTCGAGCCACCACGTCATCGAAACTCAAATCAGTCGCATCGATGACGACAGCATCGCTGGCTTGGAGCAGAGGCGAGGTTGCTCGCGTCGAGTCCGCCTCGTCCCTGATTGCGATGGCGTCGGCTGTGGCCGCTACTTCGGTTCCGGCGATTTCGTCTGCTCGCCGACGTGCACGTTCTGTGTGGTCTGCGGTGAGGTAGATCTTGAGATCAGCACCGGGCAGAACAACCGAGCCGATATCGCGCCCCTCGACGACGATTCCCTGGCCTTGAGCACGTGCTGACGCGACGGCACGTTGCTGAAGGTCGACCAGCTTGGCGCGCACTTCGGGGACTGCCGAAACGGCTGACACCGCGGCAGTCACCGAGGCCGTTCGGATTTCCGCGGTGACATCACGGCCGTCAATGCTCACCCGGACATCGTCGGGGTCGGTGCTGATCACGAGATCCGGCCGCTCGACATTCGCCGCGACCGCCGTTGAATCATTGACATCAAACCCGTGGGCAAGCATCCAGGCCGCAACCGCGCGATACATGGCCCCCGTGTCGAGGTATTGCCACCCCTGAGTGAGTGCGACACGACGCGACACGCTGGACTTTCCCGAGCCAGATGGCCCGTCGATAGCGACCACCAAGCAAGCGACACTCACTGCGAACCGCCCAACTCCTCGGCGGAGATCAGCGCCTCTTCCGAACCCGACAGGACGTGCCCGTGTTGAGCCAGGGCATGGGATAACGCCTCGACGTGGTCAGCAGCGACGGAAAGTTCGACAAGTCCGGTCGGGCGCCCAAACGCGTGTTCGATGCGTACATCTTCGAGGTTGATACCAGCGCTCCCCGCCGCGACGAACAACCGTCCGAGTGCACCTGGTTCATCCTCGACGACGA